>NZ_JAPMOU010000012.1 GCF_028858535.1 Spartinivicinus poritis | reverse complement strand
CTAGCATTTGTAGCGCTGAGAACACCTCCGCTACCAGGTAAGCTACTAAATATAGCTTAGGCATGATGATAATTAGGTATTTTTTTAACAAATAAACTATAGTTAAATCATTCGAAACCAATAAGTCAATTCGCTTACCTAATAGCTTTTGAAAGTTTATATCAGAGTCTGATGCGCTGAACAAGTTATCTCCAAAACTAAATCCGTTGCTAAGCAGAAGCTTTTCTGATGCATACCCTCTTACAGTACCAACTCTATAATTTTTGGCTGCATCAATATCCACTAAATTTATATTTTTTCTACTTTGCAAACGATACACTTTTACCTGAGTTTTGTAGATAGGCCCTACCCATTCAAAATACTGATCCCGCTCTTCCGTTTTCGACATAGTCATTAGCATGGTATTCGGGGTAGTAGTTGCTATTTTATAAGCACGACTCCAAGGCATAAAACGTATACTTACTTCTATATCAAGCTTTTTTAAAATTAAGTTTAAAATTTCAATCGAAATACCTCTTGGTGAGCCATCTTCGATGTATTCAAATGGTGGATAGTGATCTGTCATGGCTACCAGCAAATCATAGTTGGCTGAGGCATGGCTTTTAACTAATAATAAAAGGCAATAAAAAATAACATAATATGAAACGACAAAACTACTTTTCGATTTCATACGTAATACCTTTTTTAATGATTCTTCATATCACAACCTTATAATTAGCTATTATTTATATACCAATTTACCTCTGTTACGTAACAGTAGTAAACCCTAATCGCGCTTGAGAGCTTTAAATTCAATTATACTGTTTGCCTTAATAGGCTTCAATGATAACTCATAGTGCAAATAAAGGTTACTTATAATTTCAGTTACTTTCACACCAAGGCCCTAAGGTCTACACTCTTAAGCAAGAACACCTATAGTAAAGGGTGATATAAGGTTTACTCGTGCAACAGCTGATTATTTTTATTTTACTGGCCAGCCTATCAATTGTAGCTTTTTGTCAAGAAGTCCATATCGTTACTGAAGACTTTCCTCCCTATAATTTTGAAAAATCGGGAAAAATTGAGGGCATGTCAACAGAAATACTGCTAGCTGTTTTAGAAGAAGCTGAGCTGAAACCCCAAATTAGTATTTATCCCTGGGCAAGAGCTTATGATCTAGCGCTAAACACTAAAAACTTTATGATCTACTCTATTGCCAGAATACCTGAACGCGAAAACTTGTTTCAATGGGTTGGTGCTATCGCCCCTTATAAAACCTCTTTATATAAACTGCAAGAACGAACTGATATTAATATACAGTCATTAGAGGATGCTAAGCGATATTCTATTGGTTGCTCTATTTCCGATGTAATTACTACTTACTTGGAAAAACAGGGATTTTCCGATTTAAAAATAGTATCTAATGATACGCAAAACTTACGCAAGCTCCTATTAGGCCGTGTTGATCTGATTGCATTTGACGAGGCATCATTTGTTTACAACATTAAAAAAGAAGGATTAACAATAAGGAAGTATACGCGGGTATACAGACTAGAAGATTTATCTGATGAGCTCTATATAGCTTTTAATAAAGACTCAGACACCACACTAGTAAAAAAGGTTAGAAATGCACTAATCACTATCCAAAAAAAGGGCATTATTCAGTTAATCCATAAAAAATACTTTTTCTAACATGACCTTCTATAGGAACACCCTTAGGTTACGCAGAAACTGTAAACAGCTATAAGACGATCCTTATATTATTTTTCATCCATTGCCACACAATTTCGGCCATCATTTTTAGCCTGATATAAAGCTATGTCAGCCCGATGAATAGCATGTTCAATCGCAGTGTCCTCCTGTCGTACTTGAGATAAACCAATACTGATTGTTATCTGCAATTGTTGGCCATCATACTCAACCAATAGTTTTGATACCCCCTCTCGAATCCTATCTGCAAAACTATAACTGGTTTGTAAATCGGTTTGCGGTAATGTAATACAAAACTCCTCCCCTCCCATTCGGCCTACAATATCATGCACACGAATGGATTCACTCAGGAAATCAGCAAACTCCATCAGCACTTTATCACCGGCAATATGGCCATGAATGTCATTGATTTGTTTAAAATAATCAATATCTATAACCAATACAGACAATGCCTGCTTATAATGTTGAGATCGATCAAACTCTTTGTCAGATAACTCTAGGAAATGCCTTCTATTAGGAAGCCCTGTTAATGAATCCGTGGTCGCCAGATAAGACAGTTGTTCATTTACCGTTTGCAGCTCCTTGGTTTGGGCAAGAATTTTTTCATTGAGCCTTTCCTGCTTTTCTAATGCTCGCTGTAACTCTTTAGTACGCTCTTCAACTTTCAGTTCCAATTCAGAGTTAGTTATTTTTAATTGATGAATAAGCTCCATATTTTCCTTTTCGAGCTCAAATGCCTCCAACGCACGCCGAACCGTGATAATCATATCCTCTCTATCATAAGGCTTTAAAATAAACTTATATACATGCCCTTTATTGACCGCATCAATGATAGCATTGGCATCTGCGTAAGCGGTGAGAATCATCCGAACGGTAAGTGGACATATTGCAATCGTTTTAGAAAGAAAGTCTACGCCACTTATTTTAGGCATACGCTGATCAGAGATAATTAAATCAAACTGCTCAGCCCCATTACCACCTTCAATTAAACTCAGCGCTTCTTCACCATCCTGAGCTTTAGTGACATTGTACTCTTGGCTTAAAGCACTTTCTAACGCTTCCAGGTTGTCAACCTCATCATCAACAATCAAAATATTATGCTTCTTATAGTTATAATTTTGTTTCTGAATATCTTTAAGCTTTTTATCGCTAAAAATGCTCATGTCAATCCTCGTAGTGATCATGCAATGGAAGCGATACCGTTATTGTAGTTCCTATTTGATCCACCGTATTCACTGATATACAACCATCATGCCTTTCAACAATTTCATGGGATAGTGATAAGCCCAGACCTGTTCCCTCCCCTACCTTCTTGGTGGTAAAAAAGGGATCAAATATTTTTTGCTGTACCTCTTTGGGCATTCCAATTCCGTCATCTTCAAAACTGATATACACGTATTTACTTGTTTGAAATGAACGAATAAATAAGTGGCCTACTTCTGACTCAGTCAATTGATGGTATTTTTCCTGGATTGCCTGACAAGCATTGATCAATAAATTGAGAAAAACTTGGTTAAGCTTAGCTGGCCAACACGTAATTAATGGTGCCGATTTAAAATCACAATAAAAATCCACACTACGTTTAAACCTGGTTGTTACTAATTTAATAGTCGACCTTAGCTCAGCAATAATATTCACATCACTCCTACTATCTTCATCAAACCGGGAAAACGATTTCAACTCATGAACAATATTTTTAATTCGTGTACTACCATTTAATATATTATTACTATGTTTAAACAGCTTAGCAAAACGTGTATTGAACTCATCTTTTATGGATTGACTAGCCTCTTCACCTGCTAGCTCAAAAATAAATGATTTAAATGTTTCTAGCTCATGCTCAAGGTTTTGCCCTCCCACATGGACAAAGTTAACAGGATTGTTAATTTCATGGGCCACCCCTGCTACCAATACACCTAAACCTGCCATTTTTTCTGAATGAACCAGCTTAGACTGTGTTTCTTTTAATCGGACATGTTCTTTTTGCAGTTGATCCAGTGTATCCTTGAGCACTTTGGTTCTCATTTTAACCTGTTGCTCTAACCCTTGCCTAATATAAATATTATCGAGTGTAATCGACAAAGACTCTATCAACATACTAATAGCATTTTTATCTTCTAAAGATAACGGCTGCTCAAGTTTACCATTGATTTCTATAAACCCTAATAATTCATTTTGGCGCTTAACCAAAAAAATCAATTTATCATCATGTTCACTATATAAACTCCCATTATTTTCAACATCCTTGATTGCTTCAGGTAATACTTCATGAACATCATAACAGTTAAGACTCATCAGCTGTTGTTGACTAACACTATCCACCCTTTTGTCTGTCAATTTATATTGATAGGTAAAAAAGCTTTCTTTCGATTTCTGATTATACTCGAAGTGGCCAAATTGAATTAGTTGGATAATATCATGATAGATAAGCTCAATGACATTGTGTGTCGCCAACGCCATGGCGCTAAATCTATCACTAGCACTGGATAAGCCTCTAATGCCGCTCAATAAAACAGTCAGACGATGATGGCTATTTTGCAAATGCCTCCTGGTTTCCAATAAACTGCTAATCATCTGGTTGAAACCTGCTTCCAGCACGGTCAATTCATTATACTTTTTTACGTTAAGGTCAACGTCTACATTATCGATGTTATCTGATCTCACTTTTTCCATCGCACGGGATAATATAGCTAATGGCTTAGCCAACATATAGCGTGAGAATAACAGGAACAACATCCATAATGCTGCTGTTTTTAATACAGCATTAACGATAATTAAGGCAAACCCAAGTTTAACACTATCAAATACAACACTATGACTGGAATATAATGTTAATACCCCAATTTGTTCAATCTTATATTTTTTGACTTTTTCCTTAGTATAAATATTCAATAATTTAATAGGCGTTATTACTGTTGAGTGCTCAAACACCTCATACTCAGAGATAATATCTATAGTCTTTTCCTTATTAGAAAAAGACACTTCAATCGTTTGATCAAAAATTGGACCTAAAGCACCAATTATATTATTATTATTATCTCTGATAAGCACACCTAGTACATGGGATGATTTATTCATTCCTTCAAGAGCACTCTTTGTCGATTCTGGGTTAAGATCCCAGATAGATCTCCGCAACACTGGAGCGAACGCTTCACTAATATTAATTAACTCATTGTATATACTCTGTTTGGTTTCAGTAAAATCGACTACCATATGGGTAAGTGTTAGCACTATAGTAATTAACAGGTAGATTGAAAAAACCGCTTTTAGTAATTGAGTCGCTATTGAATTGCGTGTTCCAACTAAAGCAGCGGTTTCACTTGCAGGCACTTCTCGGTCAGACATAACAACATCAGTTCATCTTGATTCTGTATGTCAATAGCTTAGATAGGATTACCCAATTCAACCATTCAGTAGCCTATATATACCCAATGCGAAGGGTTTTTAGGTGAGGCCATCAAGTGACGAAGCCCCTTGAGCCTATATTAATAGGTGATTGGGGTGACAGTTAATTGCACCTCGGCAATTGCTCCTGCATTGCCCTAATACATGACATCCATGTCATAATGCATTAACTGCATTCACACCTTCCTTGGTGATTAGGAGCGATGATAGCAAAACCTAAAAATCATTCTCGACGGGTATACTGACACTAACCACCAACTGGAGGCTTTACTCACTAGTCGACAGCCACCAACATACCTTTAAACCAACGCCTTAAAGGTGCCCTATACTATACTGGTGAGTATCTCAACAGAAAAAGTAAACATTTCCAAAGCACCTTTAACGGGTGACAAGTCACTATGTAATGAACAGTACTACCAATAGATGCTTAGCGGCGCTTCTTTTATTCATACTTTTTCTCAAACCAATCATCACAATGAGCGATGTGATTATTGTGGCTGGCAATGGGTGGTGCCCTTATATTTGTGTAGATCCATCCACTGAAGAGGGGTTCGCCGAAAAACCTGGCATTTTTTCTGAAGTAGTCATACGCATTTTAGCTGACCATGGATATTCGTTGAAACTGGCCAGCATGCCTTGGTCAAGAGCCATTCTCGAAACAAGAAATGGAAAATATAACGCGGTATTTGGATCCTCAAAAAGTATTACCCCTGACTTTATTTTCCCTACTATACCACAAGTCACCTATAATATGTGCTTTCACATCCGAGGTAACTCCACCTGGCAATATATAAACGTCAACAGCTTAGAAAACATTCGCTTAGGCATTGTACAGGATTACCCTTACGATGATGGTGGTGAGGTAGACCAATATATAAAACAAAATACGAATAGCCACTTTATTCAAGTGTTAAAAGGTGATGACCGTGGAGCATTACTAAGAAATATTCAAAAGCTAGCTACAAAGCGTGTTGATGCTATTATCGATAGTCCCTATGTGATTAGCCATACAATACAAACACACCAGCTGACATATAAGCTTAAAATGGCAGGTTGTTTAAAAACAGGCGGCATGTCTATAGCTTTTTCTCCAGTGCTACCTTCTTCTAAACACTATGCCAGGTTAATAACAGAAGGTATGATCAAGTTACAAGCAAACGGAGATCTAGCAAAAATTAAAGATAAATACCGCTTTAGCAACTGAGGGAAGTATCTTGCTCTCCCTCAGCAGAGTTACTCTAGAGGGTATGGATATAAGGGTTTATGACTGATTTAACCATTGCTTAACAACAGCTTGGTTATTGTTAATCCACTCTTCAGCGACATCTTCAGGGGCTTCTTTTTCTTGAGCAATCTGATATATCCACTGGCTAATGTCATCCGTTGTAAAAGACACATTATTTAAAAACTGGGCTACTTGAATATTTCGGCTTAGTAACGATTTTGAGTAAGCTAAATAGACTTTCGTTTCTGGCCAATCACAGGTAATAGCACTCTTCTCCAACCATTCATCCCCTTTTACCATATTCCAGCAGCCATCTGGGTTATAGTTAGGATCTTGTTGTTTATCTTTACTAGCATAACCAGTAAATGTTGGCTCTTCTAATTTTCGTAAATCATATGCCTTGTGAATCCAGTCAGGCGTCCAGGAATAAAATAAAATCCCGGTTTTCTTACGAAAGGCTGTTTTAAGTTGCGCCCTTAGAATAGCATCAGACACATGAAAGGCTTTAAAATATTGATCAAATCCATAGCTTTTCGCTTTGACTTGATTGACTTTAACAATTCCCCAGCCTGGCGCACCAGGCCAAAAATCTCCTTTGCCATCCCCGTCTTGGTCAAATAATTTAGCGATTTCAGGCTTGGCTAAGTCATAAACGGATTTTACCCCATACTTGTCTTGGATATAGCCAGGAATAAATAAACCTTCTGTTCCCATATACGGTTTTTGATTAGCCAATACCGACTCTTTGCCTCCTTTCACCACAAACTTTGTCCAAGGCTCCGCTTGAGAGGATGTCCACACATCAGGGTGAACATCAATACTCCCTTTACCTTTGTCCATCGCTGCCCAAATCGCAGATTGATCAGTAGCCACTATTTTTACGTTAACATCCAAATGCTTTTCCATGACCTGTTTCAATACCTGTTCAATAGCCAAAGAAGCATCCCAGCTCACTTCACCAATCACAATGGTATCTTTAGCTGCAGCAACCTGGGTAATCCCGAAGGTAAACACAGTGGCTAACCCTAGTTTTTTTATTATTTTACTCATTATTATTACTACCTCTTTTTTATTGTTCTAATTAAAATCATTCACGAAGAACATCTATAGGATGCCTCTAAAAATAGTGATTTTTTCTTTAGAGGTGTCCTATTTTCTTTTTCCTTGAACAATCCTGTCCAGTATCATTGCACATAGCACAATGGCAATACCGGCTAATAAACCTTTGCCCGCCTCTAAATGCTGCAATGAAAACAGTACGTCATACCCTAACCCTCCCGCTCCTATCAAGGCAGCCACCACCACCATTGACAAGCTCATCATGATGCTTTGATTGATACCCGTCATAATGGAAGGGACAGCCAAAGGTAATTCTGCTTTAAATAGAATTTGTCGCGAGGTTGCACCAAACGCTAACATGGTTTCAATCACTGACTCCGGCACCTGTTTTATGCCTAACGTGGTTAGTCGAATCATAGGGGGCATGGCAAAAATAACCGTTGCTAATACGGCAGGCGGTTTACCAATGGAAAAAAAGGCAATGGCCGGTATTAAATAAACAAAGCTTGGCATGGTTTGCATTAAATCCAATATGGGTGTTAGCACCGCATTAAAACGAGGCTTTCTTGCCGCTAAAACACCCAAGGGGGTACCTATGATAAAACAAATAAATACAGATGCAGCCACTAACGCCATGGTACTCATGGCTTTATTCCAAAACCCAAAAAAGCCTAAATACGCTAGTGCTGCAGCAGTAAATGCAACCACTTTCCAACCAGCAGCCCGCCAAGACAATAACAGTAATAACAAAGCCATCACCGGCCAAGGTGTACCAATAAAAATCAGCTCAAGAAAATTTAATATTTCTCTAATACAAGCAGTAATATTATCAAACATGCCCTCAAATTGGCTGATCATCCAATCGACACTATGGTCAATGGCTAGCGCCGTTTTTGCCGCAATTTTTCGTGAGGTAGGGAAGGTTTCAAGAAAACTGGCAATATGTGTAGCGGTAAATTGATAAATGGTCAGTGGATAGGTAGCCAATATTAGCAGGCAGCCGATGCCAATTCGTTTAGTACTGACGCCACACTGCAAGCCAGAGTTTACACGCCACCGCTTAAAGTAAGCATAATACAGTTGATTAGCGACAAGTCCACCCAGCAAACGAAACAAAACCAATACCGATACACCCATCATCAGGCTGGCTTCTGGGTATTTTTCACTGCCCCATACACTACGGCCAATGATAACCAGGCCAATCACATCAGCGATTGACAAGATCCAAAATAATACCCAAATATTGCGATAAGCAGCCCATAGTGGCCCAAATAATACAGCTGCCGTATTAAAGCTGAGCTTTTTACCATGAACAAGCTGATTAAATTGTTGTGAATAATAATTGGAAGAATGCACCAAAAACTGTTTTAACTGTTCCAATTCTTTTGTCTTATTATTCGTTGCCAGACCATTTACCGTGCTATCCATACCTGTACCCATACTTGCCATGCTTAATCACCTCCTTGTATACCACGCAACAACTGTTTTCTTGTTACAATACCCACCGGTGTTGCTCCATCACAAATAAGCGTTGGATGATCATGGACAATGGCTAAATCGATTAGTTGATTTAAGTTCGCATCTTGGGCTGCTGTTGGAAAATGATTAATTTGTTCAAGACAAGTGTTGCATTCGTTTAAATAATCAGCAAGCGGCTGCATAATCGATTGAGCAAACACCAGTTTAAGTCGAGAAATACCTTTAACAAAATCCGCCACATAATCATCAACCGGGGCTGTCACTATGGCTTCTGGTGTACCTATTTGAACAATTTTGCCATCCTTCATAATCGCGATACGATGACCAATACGAATCGCTTCATCTAAATCATGGGTAATAAACAAGGTGGTTTTTTTCATTACCTCAGCCAGGGCTAAAAATTGATCCTGCAACTGACGTCTAATTAAAGGATCTAATGCACTGAAAGGCTCATCCATTAATAAAATACGTGGGTCTGCTGCCATGGCTCGAGCCAACCCTACTCGCTGCTGCATCCCCCCAGACAGTTCAGCAGGCATGCGATCTTCCCAGCCTGTTAGCTGCACTAACGCCAGCTTTTTTTCAGCAATCCGTAACCGGGTTTGTTCATCCACATGGCGCAACTCTAAACCCAACGCTACATTTTCTCTTACTGTGCGATGGGGCAGTAATGCGGTATGCTGAAATACCATGCCGATTTTATCTGCGCGCACTGCCCGCAGTGAGTCATCATCTAACTCACTGATATTTTCATCATCAATCAGGATATTGCCGGCAGTGGGTTCAATCAGGCGATTAATATGGCGAACCAGGGTTGATTTACCACTGCCAGATAGCCCCATAATGCAGAAAACCTCACCTTCTGATACGGTAAAACTGGCGCCTGCAACCCCTACTACACAATCAAATTCGGCGTGGACCTGTTCTTTAGTTAACCCACGGGTTTGGATGGCAGTTAAGGCTTCTTCAGCTCGATCACCAAAGATTTTCCAGACATTCTGGCACTCAATCGTGGTCGCTTCACTACTGGTACTCCTCATGGATAAACCTCTTTTTTTATCGTTATTATGGTTTCAACTCCTTATGGAGAGTTATTGAGAGTGTCGATAAAGCAGGGAATATGGAGTGACAGGGTATTCTGGAACGGCTGTCGGGAACAGCCAAAGCTCTAAAGGCCAAGGATGGCCTTATAGAGCGGTGGAAGAATATCCTGTTACTTCATATTTATTCTCTCGCAACTTCTCTATGAATAGAGTTAAAAACGGTATTGTTTAGTATTCCGTATTACCGCTGAATACCGTGGTTTGCTTTATATTCTTTTAACGTATTGATAATACGTATTAAACAGTCATCCCTTTCTTTAACCAGTTCATTAATTGAACGACCTTCTGCCTGGTTTAGGCAGCCTTGTACCATGGCATCACGCAATGCAGGGGTGAGTTCAGGTGCTTCTAACCGAGTCCAGGGCTCCTTCAAGGCTGGGGCAAAATGATCTAATAAATGGGCCATTCCCCCTTGGCCACCCCCTAAATGATAAGTTAAGCAGTGACCCATAATGGCCCAGCGTAACCCCATCCCATAGGCAATGGACTTATCGATATCTTCTACACTGCATTCGTTATTCGCCACCATATGCAGCGCTTCGCGCCAAAGGGCTTCTTGCAGCCGATTGCCAATAAACCCTGGTAGTTCCTTATCCATTTTGGCAACTTGCTTTTCGATGGATTCATAAAAAGCCGCAGTCCAATCAACCGCATCTGGGCTGGTTTGTTCTCCCCCCACCACTTCACAGAAAGGAATCAAATAAGGAGGGTTAAACGGATGCCCTACCACAAAGCGTTCTGGATGATGCTCGCAATTCACCTGCATATCCGTCATGGCAAAACCAGAGGTACTGGAAATAATCACGACATCTGGGGGTGTTATTGAATCCAGTTCAGCAAATAACTGACGCTTGGCCGTTAAATTTTCTGGGGTGCTTTCTTGAATCACCTGAACACGTTGAGTCAGCTCTTCCATGCTATTGGCAAAACTCAGTCGCTTAGGGCTGGCGCCTTCACGCAATCCCAGCTCTTTCATGGTGGGCCAAATAGCTTCGACCATATTCAACAGATTTTGTTGGGCATTAGGGCCTGGATCATAAGCAACGACATCCATTCCCATTCTTAGAAAGTGTAAAGCCCAGGCGCCACCAATGGTGCCAGTACCAATCACTCCTGCCCGACTGACTTGAGTGGGCTCCAATCGGCTCACTATGGGCTGTGTCATAGGTTTATCCATGTTGCTTCAACCCTAGCTTGGTTCTTGCGTCGGCAGGTGATAACAACCGCCCTCCCAGGCTGGTAACGATATTGGCTGCTCGCTCTACCAATTGCCCATTACTGGCAAATACTCCTTTATCCAAATACAGGTTGTCTTCCAAACCAACCCGCACATTGCCACCTAATAGCATTGACTGAGCCACCCAAGGCATTTGATTACGCCCCAAGGCAAAGGCTGTCCAGTTAGCATTATCTGGCAACATATTCACCATTCCGGTCATGACGCCAATGTCTGGGGGCGCCCCCCAGGGAATCCCATGACAGAGCTGAAACAAGGGTGGCGAATCAACCAACTCTTCTTTTAATAGCTGCAAGGCAAACCAGAGGTTACCAGTATCAAAAATTTCCAGCTCAGGCTTCACCCCCAAGGCTTGGATACGTTGAGCACCGATCCGAAGCATTTCAGGCGTTGCCACATACACTAAATTACTGTCACCAAAATTGAGGGAGCCACAATCCAACGTGCAGATTTCTGGCAGTAACGCTTCTACATGGGGCAGCCTGGCCATTCCCCCGACCAGATCAGTGCTTTCGGAAAAATCAGTGGGAGCTTCATCAGGCCCAAGGTAAAGATCGCCCCCCATGCCTGCCGTTAAGTTGATAACAATATCAGTGCTTTGCTCTCTAATCCGAGCTACGACTTCCTGATAAAGGGCGACATCACGGGATGCCTTACCGGTAGCAGGGTCGCGAACATGGATATGGGCAATCGCCGCACCGGCTTTAGCAGCTTCAATGGCATCATTGGCGATTTGGGCTGGGGTAATAGGAATAGCAGGATGTTTTCCTACGGTATCTCCAGAGCCTGTGACTGCACAGGTGATAATGACATCGTTATTCATGCTCAGGCGAATTCCTTCTAGTTATTTTTTGTCTGTTTTTTTATTTTGGCTTGTTATTGTTGTTGCATTGCTGTTGTTATTATTTATCAAGCTACCTTGCCCGCCCCAAGGATAATTGATATTAATCGAGTATAACTTGCCTAAAATCGACAAATATGACAATTTTAAGCAGGGTTTATCAATAATTGGTCAATTTATGACTGCCGGTCTTTACTTGGCGCTATGCCATATCGGCTGAGGTAGCTGCGGGAAAAGTGAGCTGATGAGCTAAAGCCACAAGCAACCGCAATATTGGTGACACTGCGGCTGGTTTGTTGTAATAAACACCTGGCTTGTTCTAGCCTGAGATTTCGATAATAGCTACCCGGTGTGGTCTGCAGATGCTTGCGAAATAGCCGTTCCAGCTCCCGATCAGAAATATGCACTTCAGCCGCCAGTGCCGGAATACTCAATGGCTCTTCTAGATTTCTGCGCATGATTTTAATGGCAGCAATTAACTTAGGATTAGTGGTGCCCAGCCGGGCTTGAAGAGATAACCGCTGGGGGTGCTCAGCGCTGCGTCGCTGACTGTAAATAAGCTGCTCGGCAATGGCGGAGGCCAAGTCCTGACCATGTTGACATTGCACCAAATGCAGCATCATATCTAAGCCGGAAAGCCCACCAGAGCAAGAAAATCGATTTCGATCAATTTCAAAAATATCATTGACCACTTTTACTTGAGGAAACATCTCAGCAAAGCTTTGCAGGTTTTCCCAGTGAATGGTGGCTCGGTAGTGATTCAATAATCCGGCACTGGCCAGAATATAACTTCCTGTATCCTGGGCGCCAATAAGGGCACCATGAGAGGCTTGTCTTCTAAGCCAACCCATCAGAGCCGGATTTACCTGGTGCTGGGGATCATATCCGGCACAGACAATCAGCATTTGGCAGTGATCAATATCATTAATTGTTCCATCCACCTGAACAGCAATCCGATCACTGGACTCAACCGACGTGCCAGTGACTGCTAGATTATTCCAGTCATATAGCACCTTACCACTGATGGTATTAGCCCAACGCAATGGGTCGACCAATGAAGAAAAACCTATCAGGGAAAAGCGTGGCAGCAGCAAATAGCTGACCTGTTGGGGCAGCTTATGAGGAGGGTCACCAAACATTCATTTTTCCTAAAAATTTGACGGTTTATATCAAATTAAAAGCGGAAAAGAGCAAAATCAAGTGAATTCCTTCTCCTATAGTGGTTTGCAAATAAATACAAATAGCCAACGGGATAAGCTGTCATGACCATAACCACCACTCTCAATCCCTTACTCACCCCCCAATCCATCGGTTTAATTGGCGCTTCCAATAAACCAGGGCTAGGTCATGATATGGTTGCCATGATTCAACAATCTGGCTTCAAGGGTGACATTTACCCCATAAACCCCCGTTACACAGAAGTCTGTGGCTTGCCCTGTTATGAAAGTCTGCAAGCTATCAGCAAACCGGTGGACTTAGCCGTGTTATGTATTGCCGCCCATCGAGCAGAAGCGCAGGTGGCAACTGCCATTGAGGCGGGGGTTAAAGCCATTGTGTTATTTGCTAATGCGGTATTAGCTGATGATTTAGAACCACCATTAGCCACACGGATTGCCGCCCAGTGCGAGGCCGCTGGAGTACCCTTACTAGGCCACAATGCGATGGGCTTTTATAACCATGATATCCAGCTACGGGTTTGCGGGTTTAAAGCACCCAATGATGCAACCCCTGGCCATATTGCCTTAATCACTCAGTCTGGTTCAGTCTTTAGCACCCTGGCCCATAACGACCCACAGCTTACATTCAACTTGGCCATTGCATCTGGTGCCGAAACCACGACTTGTGTAGCAGACTTTATCCTTTACGCCTTAAGCCAACCCACCACCCGAGTGATTGGTTTGTATGTTGAAACGATCCGTAAACCGGCTTTATTTATTCAGGCATTGCAGCAAGCAATCAGTCAGCGTATTCCGGTTGTCGCAATGAAAGTGGGTCGCAGTGAACTGGGGGCGCAGTTTGCGTTGAGCCATTCAGGGGGTATGGCTGGCGATGATGATGCCTTGCAAGCAGTGTTTGATCATTATGGGGTGGTTCGCGTATCGAGCTTGGATGAACTGGCCAATAGCTTACTGCTGTTTAGTCAATTTCCGTCTATTGCTAGCGGGGGGTTAATGGCCGTGGCTGACTCGGGGGGTGAACGCAACCTGCTAGCCGATGAAGCTGAAGCCATCTCCCTCCCCTTCGCAACCATGGAAGACACCACCCAAACCCAGTTGCAAGCGATTCAAGAGTTTGGCCAAACCGCTGATAACCCGTTAGACCCATGGGGAACCGGTTTAGATTTTGAGCGTATTTTTGGTGAGTCCTTGGCAATAATGATGCAGGACCCCAATGCAGCCATTGGTTTATTCAGCCAGGATATTCGTGATAATTATTTTCTAACTGATGGCCTGGTGGAAGCCATAAAAATCGCCCAAAAAACCACTAAAAAACCCATTGTATTTATGACCAATTTTAGTGGCTCTCGTCGCAGCAAAACCACTGAACGATTAAACCAATTAAATGTACCTGTGTTAACCGGCACTCGCCCTGCCCTATTAGCCATTAAACACTTATTCGATTTTAGGAATTTCCAATATTCATCTGTTAGCCAGCAAAAAGCTGCAACCTCTCAAATAAATACATCCCCTCAAACAAATACAACTATTGATGTATTAACCAAACAACACGTTATTCAAGAACATGATGCCCTGCTTTTATTAAAAGAATATGGTTTTCCAACCAATATCAGTTATGCCATCAATAATGTTCAAGCAATACGAAACTTACAGCACCAACTACCGTTTCCCGTGGTGTTAAAAACCGCTATGCCTGGTGTTCTGCATAAAGCTGATGTTGGTGGGGTTATCCTTAATTTAAAGGATATGAATGCATTACTTACTGCCTATCAGCAGTTATCAACCCAATTAGGGCCTGACGCACTGATTCAGCCTATGCAGTCTTTTGATCACGAGCTGATTTTTGGTATGAAAACTGATGACACCTTTGGCCCTATCATCATTATTGGTGCTGGGGGCATTTTGGCTGAATATTTAAATGATAAAATGTTCTTATTACCTTCCGCCTCACCAGCCGAGATAAAACATAAATTAACCCAGCTGAAAAGCTATCGCATTTTAACTGGTGTTCGCGGTAATCAATCCGCTAATATTGACGCTTTAATAGACGCTATTTACCAATTCTGTCAATTAGTCAATCAACTCGCAGGACAAGTCAAAGAAATTGATATCAACCCGGTCGTGGTTAATCAACAAGGAGTAGTGGCATTAGATGCCTTAATCGTTGCGTGAAAGATAGTCCAGCATCTAAGCTGATTAAGAATCAGTCAATAATGGGAGTATGCCTGGATGGGGTTTCAGTCCTTATGCGGCTTATTGCTTGCTACAGTATTAGCCATACCATTGTATGACTTTCGTATCCCACCAAATAAATTAATGGCTGGACAAAACCCAATTGATATTTTCAAAAAAATGTTACAGCTTAAGTTATCACCTCAAACGGTACCTAAAGCATAGTTTATTGAATAAAAACTTGCACATTGTTTAAACTGTATATATGCTTATCCATATATACAGATAAATACCCTCTTAATAATTGAGTGCCAGAAAAGCGGTTCAGTAACCAATGACTAATAAACCTTCGCTTTTTTTTAAATGTTTATCTGATGATACGCGACTGCAGTGCCTGATGTTGCTGTGCAGCCATGAGTCACTTTGTGTATGTGATTTAGCTGCAGCAATCAACATCTCTCAGCCTAAGGTCAGCCGTCACCTCGCCCAATTAAGAAGTTGTGGCTTGGTCGTGGATGAGCGGCGTGGGCAGTGGGTCTATTATGCACTCAACCCCTTAATGCCTGGCTGGATGAGTAACATCATCGCTGGCTTAAAACCTGTGTTTAATAAAGACCCAGGTTTTAAACAGGTTGCGCTAAGGGCTAAATGTTGTGCATCTCCCTATGCAAAAAGCTAGCGGATATGGGGTGGCAGGGTATTCAATCGCTGCTGTCGGGAACAGCTTTAGCTCTAAAGGCGAGGAATAGCCTACTACTCCATATCGGACACTAGACTTATTTTCGCGACAGTTTCTAAAAAGGAAAGGAGTAAGTAAATTCATTGTTTGATATGGAATAATCGTTATAAAAACTTTGTATTTTTGAGTCTTTAAATATATGGAATTACATATATCCATATTAAATAAAAAAGGAGAATAAACCATGAAACGATTACATATTCACCTCAATGTGAAAAACCTACAGCAAAGTGTTCAATTCTACAGTCAGTTGTTTGAGTCTGAGCCGACGGTTCTAAAGGCAGACTATGCTAAATGGCAATTGGATGATCCATTTGTTAATTTCGCCATATCAAATCACAGCCAACAGTTTGGTGTAGATCATTTAGGCCTTCAGGTGACAAACAATGAAGGACTGGAAAAGATAAAAACGGCAATGGAATTAGCTAACCAACCCATTGCTGCCCAACAAGATACTCATTGCTGTTACGCACGATCCAATAAATACTGGACAACGGACCCCGACGGTATTGCCTGGGAAGCATTTCACTCTATGGAAACCATTGCTACCTATCATGGGCAATCCAATAACGATGAGCCAAAAAACGCTAGTAAAAAACAATCCAGTTGTTGTGTATCTACAACCAGCGGCTGTTGTTAATCATATGGATTTATTTGCCATCTGAATAACTGAATATGAAAACAAACTCCGTTATTCAGTTGGTGTATTTTTACTTGGATCACTAAAGGGCATCTCTAGTAAGCTCATCGGCATAATCAAATAAAGCCGGTGCACCACCTGTATGCCAAAATAAGACGGTTTGTTGTTGGTCAAACTGTTTATTTCGAATCATATCAATTAATGCGCCCATTGCTCGCCCAGTATAAACAGGGTCTAATAAAATGCCTTCCGTTTGGGCTACTAGCTGAATAGCATCTCTTTCTAAATCACCCACTACGCCATAACCTGCTCCCTGATAATTGGTATTCAAGAAAAAATCTGACTCCGTGTAATGGGCTTGCTCCTTCGAAACAAGGGCATGAGTTTCATTGCTGAGTTGGGTTAAATAAGTTGTATAAGGCAATTCACCAGCCTCTCCTTTATCAATACCAATACCGATGATTTGTGTATTCAGTTGTAACAGTGACTTCCCTACCGTTAACCCTGCATGAGTTCCCCCTGAACTGGAAGCAAATACAATATGGTCAAACTCAATATCAAGATTACACTGTTGTTGGGATAACTCTTCTACAGCAAAAACAAAGGCGGCAGCACCGACAGCATTAGACCCACCATATGGAATCTCATAAGGTTTTTTTCCCTGTTTTGTTAATGCGTCAATTATTTGAGGAATTTGCTCACCTTTGCGCTGCTCACCAGACCAATGAATATTGGCACCCAATAATCGATCCAACAATAAGTTACCATTTACCTTGCTGGTCGCCTCTCCTCCTAGCACCAAATGGCAATCCAACCCCATTAATGCTGCTGCAGCTGCCGTTTGACGACAGTGGTTGGACTGAGGAGCACCTGCAGTGACCAGAGTGTCACAGCCTTGTTGCAACGCATCCGCAACGAGATACTCCAGTTTTCGAGTTTTATTACCTCCCAGCGCTAACCCAGTCTGATCATCTCGTTTAATAAAAATTCGAGGCCCCTTTAACTGGTTACTGAGCTGCTTTAATTCAACAACAGGTGTTGGGAAAAAACCAAGAGATGTGCGAGGCAGTGTTTGAGTTAACATATGAAACCTTAGTGCTTTATTAACGATAATAGATAGCCTACGTTTTGGGTATAAATTAAACTTTTTATCGGCTTTTTTAACTAGGTGTAAGAAAGGTATCATTACAACAAATACCTATTTATGATCACAAGCAAGAAATTTCAATCTACGGATTAATATGATTAATGAGAAAGTCAGCCCTTTGAATGCCACCATACTTGCCAATCTCCACTGCTTTGCTTGTACAGCTAAGCATATGAGCTTCACCCTAGCAGCCAAGGAACTTCACTTGACCCAAAGTGCTGTTAGCCATCGAATAAAAAACCTAGAGCAGCAATTAGGCTTTAATTTATTCTTAAGGTTTAATCGAAATATAGAGCTAACCGCAGAAGGCAAACAACTGCTTTCCGTCATAGGGCATTTTTTACATACAATAAATACCACTATTCAAGATATTCGACATCAAGATATCAGTGGTCACTTAACCTTATCTGCTCCTGCTTCATTTTCCATCAATTGGTTAGCCTCCCGTTTAGGCCAGCTTCAAGCCAGCTACCCCCAATTATCAATTGCTATTGAAACACCCAATAATCTGCGAAATTTTTTAACTGAAAATGTTGATGCCGCTATTTACTATGGTACAGGAAACTATCCTGGACTTTACGCTAAACAATTAATGACAGAGGTCCTGCAGCCCGTCTGTAGTCCTGAATATGCAGCAGAACATGATTTATATGGTCATCCAGACAATATTAAAAACTGCCTTATTTTTCATGACTCACAAGCTTGTCCAGAAACCGAGCACTATGATGAGTGGGAATATTGGCAACAGCAATCCGGTAATACATCTATAACAGCCTGTTGTCAGTATAGTTTTGATATGAGTGAAGCCGCTATTCAAGCAGCAGTCAATGGCCAGGGTATTGCGCTAGGTAGGCTCAACTTAATCAATAGTACTCTACAAGCTGGTCATCTGGTGACTCCTTTTGGTCAGTCAGTCACCGCTAAACATAGTTACTACTTTGTCTGTCATCCTGACCGAGTCAACCAGCCAACAATTAGTGCTTTAATCAACTGGTTATTACAAGAGGTAGAAAAAAACCAAACTATTCTTATACAACAATAAAACACAGATAAGCCTCTAAAACCTTGATGGTTAATGGTGCCTTTTATTAAAACACTCAGGCTAGATTGCAATTAGGAAATAACAGTATTACTTGAATATGAAAATTTTATATAAAATTTATATACGATTTTCAACTGACAAATATGCTAGATTGCTATCTTACATAAGGGTTCCCTTAGTAATGAGCTGTTAAGGGAAACAATTCTAAGTATCAAAATGCAGGAGTTTCGTAAATGACTAAAAAAGTTAAAGAACTTAAAAAAGAGCTTAAGCAAAGAAAAGCTAAAATGGAAAAGCATGCCAGTAAGATAAAAAAATTAAAGAAAAATCTTAAAAAAGCAGCTTAATTTCATAATGCTTTAATATTAGTAATGGTGTTTGTTTAACGTACAATCTTTGAACAAACACCAAGCAATAGGATCTGAACCTAAGGTTCGAGTGGTGAGCGCGCGGTTGCCTTATCACTTGCTTGAGCAAACCCAGTAAACAAATAAACTAGCTTACCACCATCCGTCACTTGCAACTCTCCCATTCCCTTCTCACATAGCTGATCTAATTGAGCTGTTGCTTGCTCTAAGGTACAGCCCGCTAACACAGCCACTTCAGCGGCAGTGACTTGACCTGCATTGGCCTGAATGGCAGTTAGAATGCGTTTTTCTAGACTCTCCTGCTCAATTTGCCTTAACTGCTTTCTATTCCTTATCACCATCCAGCTACCAATGATAATCATCAATAAAAAGGTAATCACAAAAGGTAAAGAAAACCCTTCTGAGTAGGGATTATCAAAATAAAACCAAATAAAAAAAGAAATGGCGAAAAAAAGACCACCAACCAGACTACAACACACACCAAGTGCAATAAAAATCCACTGTTTCATCTTTACCTACTAAACTCTCGGCTTGGTAGTAAACCACTCATTTCCACGGCAGTTGTTTTCAAACCAATTAGCCAACACTGGAAACGCCTGTTGCCAGTGTAATTCACTATGACGAAATGATAAATAGTCGCAGCAACAGCCTAAAAATACATGAGCGATAGTTGGAGAGTCAGGCAATACTCTAATGGCCTGCTCTAGCTCTATTAAGCTGCGTTGGATCCCATGGCTAAACCGCGTCAACCAAAATGCCGACTGGCACTGTTGCTCTTTTCTCAGTTTTTCTTGCTGATAAGCCACTGCCAACTCCAACCCCCCCTTTGTTAAGGTAAAAAATCGGCGTAGTGACCAATTATTATCCATTGTTTGATGTAATGTGTTCTCTCCCCAATGCCGATCCAAATAATCACATATTAGCTCACTATCCATCAAAGCCTGCTGATCATCAATGATTAAACAAGGCACCTTTCCTAAAGGATTAGCATGTAACAGGAGTGGCTCATTGTTAAATGGGTGGCTGATGGTTTCCTTGACATTATCTATTGCTAACTGACGTATAACGATGCGTACCGCCCGCGCAAATGGTGAAGCATCACTATAGAGTAATTCCATTAACTTATTCCTTGACAAATATCGGTATTGTTTTAAAAGCTAGAGCCGGGTTGCTTTAAAAATGCCAGCTCTTCAGGTGTCGACTGACGACCTACTATTTGATTACGATGAGGGTAGCGACCAAATCGTTCAATAATGACCTTATGTTCTAGCTCAAATGTTAAATTGCTTTCTAAACCTGACTGACTGAATAACTTAACCGCTTGCTCATGAATCACTAACGACTCACTGTGCATGTAAGGCATATATAAAAATGCACGTTGCTGAGTGGGCAGCCGGGTATCCCACTGCAATAAAACTGCCTCCTGAGCTAATACAATAGCCATTGGGTCCCAATGAAAAGCTTCAGGTTTATTACGGAAAATATTGCGTGAAAATTGATCAACAATAATCACCTCAGCTAAACGCCCTTCCACTTCATTACGCCAATGGTACAGTTCACCTTGCACTGCTTGAGTATGTATTGGTAAAAAGCGGTCCCTGATTAACTGATCAAAATTATCGTCTTTTGTCCACCACTGCTGTGGCGTGATTTCATTGAACCAAAAGTCAATAATGTGCGTGTATGTTGTATTTTTCATAGTGTTAGGATGGTCTAATTAACGGCTTATGGTTTATACTGCTAGTATTGCGTATCAATCTCCTCTACAGCAAGCAGACTGTCATAAAAACAGCTGGGCAAGCAAAGACACCTCTAATAATTGGCTGATCTTAACCATTTAAAGCTAAAATAATAAACAACTGAATAAATATCATTCCTACCCTAAGGCAAGATACCAACTGTCGTACATGGCTTATCCAACTTTGAGCTATGCTAGTAAGAAGTACTAAAACAAAGCAATAGCCCCCGGCCCAGGAGACTAGGGAAAATAAAGTCAGCTACGATTAACTCCTTACTAAAAAGACTGAAAGGGATGCTTTGATGGATTTTTCAATTTATAAAAAAGAACAAAATGTTGTTATTTCCTTAAAAGAACACTTTGATGCAAAAGTGTCACGAAAGCTGAAATATATCTTTGACCAATTAGCAAATAAAATTACTGATGATGTTTTAGTCAACCTGAGACCTGTACTATTTATGGACTCTACAGGGATTGGTACTATTATCCACATGCATAAAATTTTAAAAGCAAAACAAAAACGTATTTTTATTATAGGGGCTGAAGGACAACCGCTAGGCTTACTCACTATGTTGAAAGTTAATCGTGTTATCCCTTGCTTGCAAACCATGGACGACTATCAGATTCATTACGCTAACACCCCCCCTCAACTTAAACCCACTGAGTCTATAGCAAAAGCTGAAGTACCTAAGCAATCACAAGAAGCCACACACCAAGACCAACAACCAGCAACGCCAACAGGTGAAGAGGAAACACAACATAAAGAAAGTAAAAAAATAACTGACCAGCGAGAAGATAATATTGAAGATTTAATTTAAGCCAAAAACGGCTACCATACAACCAAAATCAAGAGTCGTTCAGTTTACATATTTTTGGTGAATTTTTTGTAAAATACCTTTATCTTTTATAGCCATTAAACCCTGCCGGAGCTTATTGACTAACGTATCGTCTGTGTCTTTATTAAAGGCCATATAATAGCCCTCTGGAGATAACTCAGCAAAAAAATAAGCTTGGCGTAATAATTTATCTGGAGCATACCCCATACTTTTACATATATAATAAGCAACCATTTCATTCATTGCCCATAAATCAATGCGTTTATTAACCAACATAGTCAAACCACGTTTATAATCGTAATAACTGATTATGTTGACATTTTTTTTAAAACCTTTTTGCAACAAATACTGCTCACGAACACTTTCACGAAAGGTACCCACCAAAAATTGCTTCGCTTCTTCTAACTTGTTAAGTTGAATATCAGCTCGCTGCTTTAAAGCAAACAAATAAAACTTTGCTGGTGCAACCACCCCTACCCATTTAAAAAGCTTTTCTCGCTTTTCATTGCGACCTATGGAATAAATTAAAACATTAGGCTTGGTCAACGCCGTTTTATATGCCCTGACCCAAGGGTAGGAGCGAAAATCCGCGTTAATCTTTAACTCAGCAAGCACAGCTTTAACGACTTCTGTACTCATACCTGTAATTTCATGATTGTCTGTGTAGTTATAGGGGGGGAACTCTTCTGTCACGACTTGCAAAATACTCTCTTCAGCCCAGCCTATTACAGCACAAGCATATATCACCACCCCCAAAAACCTGGCTAGAGGCTTTTTCATTTGGTTACCACTATGGTTTCGCAACACTACCAGACAGTAAAGCACAGCCTCCAACGATGGTAAAACTGGACTCTCTTTACCATGTTAACTATAGCGAGGCACTAAATAGCGAAAAGCATATGGGTTTTCAGTCACAGGCACATCAGCTAATTGCTTTCCATCCCGACTTATATCACGAGGGGTAAGGTTAGAAAGCGGTTTTGTTGAAAAAGACTCCATTTGATGAATAAAAATGGGCATCACAGCCACAGGTGTCAATGGCTTCGTTAGTATTTGGCCCCGCTCATCAGCAAAGAATATATTGGCCCGTGGATGAGGACGAATCAGTCGATAGTCAGCAAACAAGACTTCATTATCAGGTAACTCTGTTAATGCTTCAATATTCATTCGAAAGTGAGTTAACCTACCATTGTCTGAGTTGAACTCAGTATATGGCTTTTGGCAGCACCCCTCACCAAACAAGCCATTGGCTTCTGCTATCAACCGATCCCGTAGTTCTGCAACTGTCGTCTGTTTCCCTCCTACCCCTTTACGACGCCAATGTAATTGAATCTTAGCTACAATACCGGGCTGCTCAGCTAGCAATGCCTTGGAATATAAAGGTACTTGTCGATAAGCCTGTAGTAAAACAACTGTTGGTTGACCGGGTGACGACAAATACTTATGCATATGTCGCCTTATTTTGAAAGGCAATTTTAACATAGCCTCTTTAAGCGACATTTTCAGTTGATTAAACTGCTTCAATTGTAGGAAGCAGTCTGCATCAATACTCACCACACCACTTAAACGTTTAGTTGAAACAATACTTTGCTCATCAGCTTTATAAAAATCAGTCAATAGATTTATCAAGGCACGCTTTGTCGTCTCATGAGTTGAGTCTAACTGCTTAACCTCTAGACTCTCAGGTACTTCACTGGCTTCTCTAATAGGGATTTCACAAGCTGTATGAATAGTGAATTGAGTACTTTTGAGCAGCTGCTGTTTCAGCTGATCACCAAAGCGCTCCAAAGTGTGAAACCTTTCCCCTACAATTTCCCGTTGCAACGCTTCCTTCTCAGTAAATGTGGGAGTTCTCATCTTTGTTTGTTCGCTGTTTTGATTTTATTGGATGTTAACTGAGTGTGTTAGGATGGTCTAAAATTATTGACCTGTCAATAATTTCGACATATATACAATCTTTCATGTCGTATGTTTTTTTAAACTAAAATTGATTATTAATTATGCAAAACATTCTTGATAAGTAGTGCTTCTCTCTCACTTCAAGCGCTTGTTAGTTAACATTATTTATTTTATCTTTATAACACTTGATGAAAAAACAGACTAAAAATGAGCTATAAAAGTCATCTCACTGTCTAAAATTGTTTAGCTATTTACAATAAAATATGCAAAATATTTCACTTAATTGATTAAAATTACCCTACTCTGTTTGCAGATTTCCAACTACGTCAGCTTCTGGTCTCTTTAATTTGGTATATTCACTAAACCTACTCCCTCTGATGAGTAATTAACGGACTTAATTTGAACTGCTGGTGTGAAGAGGTCTTTTTAGCAGTGGATACTACAGTAAAACGGAAGCAAGGCAGGCCGCCTAAATCACCTGAAGAACAGGCTGCCATCAGAAGTAAAATCATTGGCGTTGCCAAAGAACTTTTTATTAATGAGGGCGTAGATCAAGTCTCGGTCAGAAAAATCGCCGCTCGTGTTGGGTGTACGCCAAGAACCCTCTATTATTACTTTGAAAACAAACGGTCATTATTGCATTTTATCTGGGTAGATATTTTTTCTCAGTTAAGTGATTTTGCAGTGGATCAGCAAGAAAATGCGGACTCCATCAATAAAATTAAATCATTGCTAATGGCTTATGCTCAATATTGGCTAAAGCACCCTGACCATTTTCGTGTTGTATTTTCTATTGAAGAGCTAAATTCAACGCCTGATCAAGATGAACAAGCCAACGAAATCATAATGCAATCGCAGTATTTCACAGCACTTTTCAACGAAATCAAAAAATGCTGTGACTCACAAACATTTGCAGAATCTGATCACACATTAATTGGTCAAACCCTACTATGTGGAGTTCAAGGCATTGTAAGCAACCTGCTTACTATCAAACAAATGAAGTGGGCACCAGCAGAGCAGCTCTTAGAGCTACAAATTCGCTGCATGCTGACAGGGCTAAAGTTCAACCAATAAAATGATCATACCGCTTAATCTGGCAAACAACCCATACAACAGCTTTAATTAAGTCTTTGTTTGTTATGGGTTCACTTTGCTAGAAACGAGTGGGAATGCAGGCTGGCTAGGTTGACTGAAAATTAAAGACGTCAAGAATTCAGGCACCAAGATCTGCCAACTAATTGTCATGAGCTCACATTATTAAATATAAAATACCTGACAAGCCGCCTACGCTTCATCAAGCAGGGGATCTCGGTTTGGTCTGACCAACACCGTCTCAGCCACACTGCCTACCGTTACTTTTCCTAGCTCTTGGTAACCAAGAGAGCTGTAAAACGACAAGTAGCGACTATTTCCTGTATCCAGTACAACCCCTTCAGAGCCCTGGTCAGTTTCACATAGACTGTCCACAGCCTCCATTAATAAACGTCCATACCCCTGATGCTGCCATTTTGGATTAATTCCCACTAATGGTACTCGATAAAACCGCTTATCCGCTAAGAGGGCAGCCACTTCTTTTCGATAATTAATAAATCGCTCAGCAGCCTGCAAACCAACAGACAGCATTAGCCGCCAACGCCAGCGTAATGACTCAAATAATTCTACTTGGTGATCAGGGGTTGAAACAAAAGCAAAGCCCGCTAGCCGCTCCCCCCTCATCACACCAATAACTGGCTGATTTTCAGCAAAATGTACTTTAATAAGCTCTCTAATTAGTGCACGTACACGCTGCGAATAGTTTGGCTTGGAGTCATCCATTAAATAACGAATTGAAGGTTCTTCAAGATAGGCGTGGTAAAGCATCGAGCGCGCTTCACGACTAAAGTTTTCATCAATGTATACAATCCTTGTCAGTTGGTCTTCCACATTCAGTTGAAGGGCGTACTCTGTCATTGACTCCTCCATTGACTTTAAACAGTCAATATCATTCTTATTATCTTTCCTGTGCAAATACCTTCTTGGCTATCGTTGCGCTGACTATATTGTGGCAACTGCATCCTAAGCAGATGAAAGTCATAAAGCGTTTATTGTTAACCTTCTTACCTTATTGCATATGGATTATGATCTTTTGTTTGTCTCATTATTGACTCGATTATTTGCACCATATCACGGCAATCAACCAATGCCAACTACTTCACAATAAGCAAACCTTATCAGCTTCTAAAATAATCCAATTGCCTTCATTTCTTCACTGCTAACGACTATTTACAGTGTTAGGCTAAGTTGCTATTAAGGTAGTATTTTTTATCTAGAATTGTATTTAAAAGGTTTTCAATGAAAGTCATATCATTTAATGTCAATGGTATCCGTGCCCGGCTTCACCAATTAAAAGCTCTTATAGAATCTCATCAACCTGACGTGATTGGCTTACAAGAAATCAAGGTTAGTGACGAACAATTCCCTTTATCCAGCATTCAAGAACTTGGTTATGAGGTTAGCTATTATGGTGAGAAATCACACTATGGTGTTGCCTTACTCAGCAAAACACCGTTAACCAATGTTGTTAAAGGCTTCCCCTATTATCCGTCAGATGAGCAACAAAGACGATTTATCGCCGCCGACTACTCTCACCCTGAAAAAGGCAAAGTCACAATTATTAATGGCTATTTTCCCCAAGGAGAAAGTCGCAATCACCCAACCAAGTTTCCTGCCAAACAACAGTTTTACGCAGATCTATTAAAATATGTCACTGAGCACCATACACCCAGTGACTCCTTAATTATCATGGGCGATATGAATGTCTCTCATACTGATCTTGATATTGGTATTGGTGCCGACAATGCCAAACGCTGGTTGAGAACAGGCAAGTGTAGTTTTTTACCTGAAGAGCGGGAATGGCTGCAAACGCTTTTAGACTGGGGATTACAGGACAGCTTTCGTCAATTAAATCCCACCGATAACAGCCACTTTAGCTGGTTTGATTATCGCAGCCGTGGCTTTGAACGGGAGCCAAAGCGTGGCTTGCGAATCGACCTTATTTTAGCTTCTGCTTCACTGATGAGTCAGTGCCATGATGTAGGCATTGATTACACCATTCGGAGTATGGAAAAACCCTCCGATCACTGTCCTATCTGGGCAACCTTTTAAGCCACTAATACTGTCGCCTATTGCTGTCAAACCTCAAGCTTAGGCGGCTTCTGTGGTTTCCTCTTATACGACTATTGCCAAGTAACAGTAAACATCATGACGATAAAATGACCAACTTATAATAATTAGTTAACGCTTTACAACAGCTTTTGCTACTCTGGAAAAAGCGTAAGGAAAAATACAACACTTACTTCAGGGATGTCGCGCCAGGTGGTTTGTAGTAACTGAGGCATTCTATGAATTTGAGCAAGATAGACTTGAACCTGTTTGTTGTTTTTGATGCTATCTATTCTGAGGCAAACCTGACTCGAGCAGGTCATATTCTGGGAATCACTCAACCCGCCGTCAGTAACGCACTTGCCCGACTTCGTGAAACCTTTGACGACCCTCTGTTTATTCGCACTTCTCAAGGCATGGTGCCAACGCCAATGGCGCAAAATATCATCGCGCAAGTGCGTCAGGCTCTGAGCTTATTGCGTACCAGTATTCAGCACTGTGACTCTTTTGAGCCAGCAGAAGCAGATAAGCTTTTCCGATTAAGCATCGGCGACTTGAACGAAGCTATTTTACTGCCTCGCTTATTTACCAAACTACAAGAAATAGCGCCTCACTTAAATATAGAAACACAGCCCATTTCCCCTAGAGAAACCACTAAAGAACTTGCCTCTGGCCGATTAGACTTCGCCATTGATGCCCCGCTTAACTTCGACCCTCAGGTGAAACATCAAAAGCTATTTGAAGATAATTACGTTTGCGTGGTGAGGGAGGGCCACCCTGTCTTGAATAATGGCGGACTATCGTTAGACCACTATCTGGAGCTTAACCACATACAAATTTTGCCCCGCTTTGGTCAGGCTGATGAAGTTGACACCGTGTTAGGTCGCTTAGGTATTCAGCGAAACGTAGTATTCACTGCCCAACACTATTTAGTAGCGCCTTTAGTCATTCGCAAGTCAGATCTGGCGATGACGGTTCCAGAACGCTTTGCCCGAGCCCAACAAAATATTCGTATTTTGCCTTTACCCTTTGA
Source organism: Spartinivicinus poritis (assembly GCF_028858535.1). NCBI lineage: Bacteria > Pseudomonadati > Pseudomonadota > Gammaproteobacteria > Oceanospirillales > Zooshikellaceae > Spartinivicinus > Spartinivicinus poritis. The sequence continues at coordinate 136,132 of NZ_JAPMOU010000012.1, read as the reverse complement.
GGAGTTCCCTACCATGGAGGTACACCTCTACTGGCATGAGAGTACTGATGAAGACTCTGCAAATGTATGGATGCGTTGCTGTATCCTGGATTTATGTGAAGCGATAGATCACCAGCCAGCCATCTAAAAAATACATTACTCAATCAGTTTTTTATGAACCGACACTTTACGTTTACGTAAAGGTAATCTATATTCTAATTCAATATAGTCATGTGTTAAGCACTGCCTGCTGTATAGGTTTTGGAATAACCTTTATGTCTACTACTTATAGTATTTCTGAGCTTGCTAAGGAGTTTGCGGTAACCACCCGCACTATTCGCTTTTATGAGGATAAAGGGCTGCTAATGCCTATGCGGCAAGGACAAGTCCGGGTTTATAGCAATAAAGATCGTGTTCATTTAAAGCTGATTCTGCGTGGCAAGCGGCTGGGCTTTAGCCTGGATGAGTGTCAGGAACTGATTGAGATGTACACACCTGGCTCCAGCAATATCAAGCAAATCCAAGCCTTACTGGACAAGATTGCCGCTAAACGCCAGCAGCTTAACCAGCAATTTAAGGATATTGCAGCACTACAGCAGGAATTAGATACAGCAGAGCAACGCTGCTTGGATGCATTAAAAAGTACTGATTCTTCACAGTAGCAATGAAAACCATTCAGAGTAAGCGTTTAAGTATAGGAAAGTCGGGCATTCTTCCACCGCACAAGGAAGGCCATCCCTGGCCTCTTGTGCTAAAGCGATATCATATCGCAGTTACAGAACCCCCGCCCCTCCTATCCCCCTTGAGGGAGTCGCGAAAGGGTGTTGAAAATAAGTCTAGTGTCCAATATGGAATAACAGGATATTCTTCCGCCGCTCTTGAAGTGCCATCCCTGGCCCATCAAGAGCTAAAGCGACTTCCTTGTCGCAGCTACAGAACATCCCGTTACCCCATGTCCGCTAGTTTTTGCGACAGCCTTCCTTAGCACAGTGATGTGCTCTAAATAAAAAGCAAAAAGTATTCGTACTTTCTTGAAATGTAAGGGTATTTAAACATGAGCATTGTGTACCACAGCCTTAATTTTAATCTGGGTGAAACCCTGGATATTCTCCGCCAGCAAATCCATCAATTTGCTCAAACTAAGATTGCTCCTCTCGCCGCGGATATCGATCGCGATAATGCCTTCCCTAACAGCCTTTGGCCCAAACTTGGTGAGTTGGGTCTGCTGGGCATTACTGTTGAAGAGTCCCTAGGTGGCAGTGGCATGGGGTATTTAGCCCATGCTTTGGCGATGGAGGAAATTTCACGAGCGTCTGCTTCAGTGGGACTCAGCTACGGCGCTCACTCCAACCTCTGCGTTAACCAAATTCGACGTAATGGTACGGAAGAGCAAAAAGCGAAATACCTGCCTAAATTAATTTCCGGTGAGCATATTGGCGCCCTAGCCATGAGTGAGCCTGGTGCTGGCTCCGATGTAGTGAGTATGCAGCTCAAAGCCAAGCAGGAAGGTGATCACTTTATTTTAAATGGCACCAAAATGTGGATCACCAACGGCCCCGATGCCCACACCTATGTGATTTACGCGAAAACTGCACCCGATAAAGGCTCAAAAGGAATCTCTGCTTTCATTGTTGAACGGAATACTCCTGGGTTTAGCCAGGCTCAGAAGCTGGATAAGTTAGGGATGCGCGGCTCGAATACCTGCGAGCTGGTATTTGATAACTGCAAAGTGCCTACCGCCAATATTCTTGGCAAGCTTAACGAAGGCGTTAAGGTATTGATGAGTGGCTTGGATTATGAGCGGGTCGTTTTAGCTGCAGGCCCTGTGGGCATTATGCAAGCCTGCATGGATATCGTGGTGCCCTATGTTCATGAACGTAAGCAGTTTGGCCAAGCCATTGGTGAGTTTCAGTTGATCCAGGGCAAACTGGCGGATATGTATACCACCCTTAATGCTTGTCGCGCTTATCTTTATGCCGTAGCTGCCGCCTGTGACCGGGGTGAAACCACTCGTAAGGATGCAGCGGGTATCATTCTCTATTGCGCAGAAAAAGCCACCCAAATGGCTTTAGATGCCATCCAGATTCTCGGTGGTAATGGTTATATCAACGAATATCCCACTGGCCGACTATTACGAGATGCCAAGCTTTATGAGATCGGTGCCGGCACTTCCGAAATCCGGCGGATGCTGATTGGTCGTGAACTGTTTGAAGAAACCCGTTAAGCGAGGCAATTATGGCACGACTCAAGTCCTTGCTGAATACAGATTCAGACGACTATCGAGCAAACTACGATGCAATGCATCAACAGGTGATGAAACTACGTCATTTAGTTGCCACCATTAAGCAAGGTGGTGGTGAGGCTGCTCAAGCTAAGCAAAAGGCTAAAGGTAAGCTGCTGGTACGAGAGCGAATTGATTTACTGCTAGACCATGACAGCCCCTTTCTGGAAATCAGCCAGCTGGCCGGCTATCAAGTGTATGACGAGCCTGTTCCCGCGGCTGGGGTGGTTGCTGGCATCGGCAAGGTTCAACAGCAGCTCTGTATGATTGTCGCTAACGATCCAACGGTAAAAGGCGGTACCTACTACCCACTCACCGTTAAAAAGCATTTGCGAGCCCAAACCATTGCCGCAGAAAACCGCCTGCCTTGTATTTACCTAGTGGATTCCGGTGGTGCCAACCTGCCCCGCCAGGCTGAAGTATTTCCTGATCGCGAACACTTTGGCCGAATCTTCTTTAATCAGGCAAGGATGTCTGCCGCCGGTATTCCTCAGTTAGCCGTCGTAATGGGCTCTTGCACCGCAGGTGGTGCCTATGTCCCCGCAATGGCCGATGAAAGCATCATCGTTAAACAGCAAGGGACTATTTTCCTGGCTGGTCCACCACTGGTTAAAGCCGCAACAGGTGAAGAGGTATCCGCAGAAGACCTGGGCGGTGCGGATGTTCATTGCCGTACCTCTGGGGTGACGGACCATTATGCTGAAAATGATGATCATGCGCTGGCTTTAGCCAGGCAATCGGTTGCTTCATTCAATCAGTCAAAATTGACCAACCCTCCCCACCCAATAAAGCCACCTCAATACAGTGCCGAAGAGCTATATGGGGTGATTCCCACCGACACTCGCAAACCCTTTGATATCAAAGAAGTCATTTGCCGCATCGTTGATGACTCAGATTTCACTGAGTTCAAGTCCCTGTATGGGAGTACTTTGGTCTGCGGCTTTGCCCACATTATGGGCTACCCGGTTGGGATCATTGCGAATAACGGTGTGCTGTTTTCTGAAAGCGCTCTAAAAGGCACTCACTTTATTCAGCTTTGCCAGCAACGGCAGATTCCACTGCTGTTCTTGCAAAACATCACGGGATTTATGGTGGGCCAAAAATATGAGTCAGAAGGCATTGCCAAGCACGGGGCAAAAATGGTCAATGCAGTAGCCTGCGCCAACGTACCTAAGCTAACCGTCATTATTGGGGGGAGTTATGGTGCAGGAAACTATGGCATGTGCGGCCGTGCTTATGACCCTCGCTTGCTATGGATGTGGCCCAATGCCCGAATTGGCGTAATGGGTGGTGAGCAAGCGGCTGGTGTACTCACTCAGGTGAAAGCCGCTGCCATGGCAAAACGGCAGCAGGACTGGCCTGATCCTGAACAAGCCACCTTTAAAGCAGAAGTCAGCGCCGAATATGACAAACAAGCTCACGCTTATTATGCCAGTGCACGCTTATGGGATGACGGCGTCATTGATCCAAAAGACACCCGAACAGTGGTAGGGCTTGGCCTGGCCGCAGCCTACCAAGCCAACTCAGCTGCACCTGTTTCAACCTCTACTCCAACCACAACCCGCAATACTTTCGGTATTTTCAGAATGTAAATAAGGTCAGAAGATAAAAAGGATAGTGACCATGAATTCCGTTGACCTCAGTGCCACTCGCTTTCTTCAAGTCAATCCGCTGGCTCAAGGCGCAATTGAGCTAGTACTTAACCGCCCAGAAGTGCACAACGCCTTTAATGATGAAATGATTGCAGAGCTGCAGGCAGTATTTAATCAATTAGCCCACGATGACCAAGTACGCTCGCTCATTCTCAAAGCCAATGGCCGCCATTTCAGTGCCGGGGCAGACCTTGGCTGGATGCGCCGAATGGCCAACCACAGCTACCAGGACAACCTGCAAGATGCCAGTGAACTGGCCAAAATGCTGCAAGCTCTCAATGAGTTTCCCAAACCCACTATCGCAATCGTTCAGGGAGCCGCCTATGGTGGTGCGGTTGGCCTAGTCGCCTGCTGCGATATGGTCATTGCCACCCCCAAAGCCCAGTTTTGCTTAAGTGAAGTCAAGTTAGGCCTGGTACCTGCGGTCATCAGTCCTTATGTGATTCAAGCGATGGGGGCACGGGCGGCCCGCCGCTATTTTTTAAGTGCGGAAACCATCGATGTAGAAACTGCAGAGCAACTTGGGTTGGTTCATTTAGTTGCTCAACCGGAAGAGCTGCCAGCCATTACTGAACGGCTCTGCCAACGTTACTCCAGCAACGGCCCTGAAGCCATGAAAGCGGCTAAGCAGCTGATCCATCAAGTGGTTAACATGCCCATAGGGCCTGCCTTAACTGAATACACTCAACAGCTGATTGCGGATATTCGAGCCTCAGCTGAAGGCAAAGAAGGCTTGAGCGCCTTTTTAGAAAAGCGTAAGCCGGCTTGGCAGGAGGAAAGCCAGCATGTTTAAGCGAGTTCTGATTGCCAACCGAGGAGAAATCGCTTGCCGGATTATTCATACCGCTCAAGCCATGGGTATCCAGTGCGTGGCTGTCTACTCAGAGGCAGACCGTCACAGCCGCCATGCCCAACTCGCGGATCAAGCCATTTGGATTGGCCCAGCCCCCAGCCGAGACAGCTACCTCAATCAACAAGCCATCCTTAATGCTGCCCAGCAAACCAATGCTGAAGCAATTCACCCTGGCTATGGCTTTCTCGCTGAAAATGCTGAATTTGCGGCTGCTTGTGAGCAAGCTGGTATTCGGTTTATTGGTCCACCAGCCAATGCCATTCGCTTAATGGGCTCTAAACAACAAGCCAAGCAGCTGATGGAAAAAGCTGGTGTCCCGGTTATGCCTGGCTACCACCAAGCCGACCAGCAGCAAGCTACCCTACTCAATGCCGCCAAACAAATTGGCTTTCCAGTATTACTGAAAGCAGCGGCTGGTGGTGGTGGCAAAGGGATGCGTGTGGTTAGTGCAGAAAAGGAATTTGCCAGTGCTTATCAGAGTGCTAAGCGAGAAGCCAAAGCCAGCTTTAGCGATGACACCCTGATAGTTGAAAAGTATCTGGCTGAGGCACGCCATGTGGAAATACAAGTATTTTGTGATAGCCAAGGCAGCGGGGTGTATCTATTTGAACGGGATTGCTCTATCCAACGTCGCCACCAAAAAATTATTGAAGAAGCCCCTGCTCCAGGGTTAGGCCCATCGCTCCGACAACAAATGGGCCAGGCAGCATTAGCCGCTGCTCAAGCAATTAACTATGTTGGGGCAGGTACAGTTGAGTTTTTGCTGGCTGCTGATGGTCAATTTTACTTTATGGAAATGAACACCCGGCTCCAGGTAGAACACCCAGTGACCGAAATGATCACCAGCACTGATCTGGTTGCCTGGCAATTAGCAGTGGCTTGTGGAGAGCCTTTACCTGTTGCCCAAAGTGAATTAGCTATTGATGGTCATGCCATTGAAGTCAGACTGTACGCTGAGGACCCGCAAAACAATTTTTTACCGGCTACTGGCCCAATACTTCACCTGGAATGGCCAGAGCCTCAGCCCTATTTGCGAGTTGAGCATGGCCTCACTCAAGGGGACAGGATTGGCGTTCACTATGACCCCATGTTAGCCAAACTGGTTACTTGGGGAGAAACCCGGCTTCAAGCCATTCAGCGCATGGAACAAGCCCTGGACCACACGACTCTACTGGGGCTTACCCATAATCGTGCATTTTTGCTGGCAGTCCTAAATAGTCAATGGTTTGTTGAAGGGCTATACCATACTCACCTTCTTAACCAGCAGCTGCCTAGCTTGCTTCAAGCCAGCGCTGATCCATTACAGCAAGCATTAGTACTGGTCACTCTATTTCAGTTAATCCCTGAAGCCAGTCAACAAACCTCTCCTACCTGCAATCCGTGGGCTAACCAAGCACCCTGGCGTTGTAACTATCAGGCAGAGTCTACTTTTCACTGGCTGGTGGACCAGCAGCCTATGGCCGTTCATGTGAAATGGCTAAGTGATAGACAGTGGGAATTAACTATTGGCGCTGACAAATACCATTGCCAGGGTAAACGGCAACAGCATCAACTCATCGCTCAGCTGAACTCAAAAATGGTGAGTGCCACCATTACCAGCACAGACAGCCAATATTGGCTTCATATCGAGCAGCAAGATTGGTGCATAGAGCAACCACCCAGCCTTCTCAATAACCCCTCAGCTGCGAGCCCCCATGACCAGGCATTAGTAGCCCCCATGCCAGGCTCGGTTGTTTCAGTGCTGGTAACCACAGGCCAGCAGGTGGAGCAAGGGCAGCCTTTGATGGTGCTGGAAGCGATGAAAATGGAGCACACCATTCATGCCCCTTCTGCAGGATCAGTGGATGCCATTTACTTCAAGGCAGGCGACTTAGTGAGTGAAGGCACTGATTTGCTGGCTTTACATGTGGAAGAAGCCAACCAAAAGGAGCCTGCTAATGCCTAAAGAAGCTGTCCGTATCGTTGAAGTAGGCCCTCGGGATGGTTTGCAGAACGAGCCAACCCCGGTCTCAGTAGCCACTCGCATCGCTTTGATTGAAGACCTAGTAGCAGCAGGTATTCGGCACATTGAATGCGGCAGCTTTGTTTCGCCCAAATGGGTGCCTCAGATGGCCAATACAACTGAGGTTTGTCAGCAGCTTAAGCGCCAACCTAACACGATTTACAGCACCCTTACGCCCAATATGAAAGGTTTGGAGCAAGCCATTGAAGCCAAAGTCAACGAAATTGCCGTGTTTGGCGCAGCCTCAGAAACCTTCTCCCAAAAAAACATCAACTGCTCGATTGCTGAAAGTCTGCAGCGCTTTGACCCAGTGGCAAAGCAGGCCAAGCAACAAGGACTACGAGTAAGAGGCTATGTTTCCTGTGTGGTGGGCTGTCCTTATGAAGGGAATATCTCACCCGCCCAAGTAGCCCCAGTCGTTCAGCAGCTGCTGGACCTCGGCTGTGATGAAATATCACTGGGTGACACCATCGGTATTGGCACACCAGCCAAAATAAAGCCATTACTGGATTTGGTAATACCTATTACCGGAACTGGTAAATTAGCGGTTCATTTTCACAATACTTACGGTCAGGCATTGGTCAATATTTACCAAGCCCTGAATCAAGGAATACGAATTGTGGATAGTGCTATCGCCGGGTTAGGAGGCTGTCCCTATGCGAAAGGTGCCAGTGGTAATGTCGCAACTGAAGATGTGACTTATCTGGTTGAGTCATTAGGCTTTGCTACAGGCCTACAGCTGCCTAAGCTGATTGACATTAGTCAGCGGTTATGCCATCAACTAGGGCGCGCTAACCGCTCCAATGTCGCCCAGGCGATGAGTGTTACCCTTTGAAAATAGTTACCCTCTTAACCGAGGCTGTCGCAAAAGAGTACAGAAAGTCAATTTAGTGTCCGATATGGAATAACAGGATATTCTTCCGCCGCTCTTGAAGTGGCATCCATGCCTTAGCTACAGAACACCCTGTCACCCCATATCCGCTAGCTTTTGCGACAACCACTTGCCCGAGGGGCAAGAAAGTAACAAGAATAAGAACCCATACTACGCGCCCGTAGTAGACCAGTTGAGAAAGTAAAATGAAGGACAGTCCAATTTGGCAGCCCTCTGCTGAACGTATCCAGCAAGCGAGAATCACCCAGTTTCGTCAATACCTTGAGCAACAGCAACAATGCTCATTATCTGATTACCCTGCCCTATATCAGTGGTCCATTGAAAATATTGCGACCTTTTGGAAGAGTATCACTGAGTTCTGCCAGGTGAAGTTTCATCGCCCCCCTCAGCAAACCTTAACCAATGAACAACCCATGCAGGATGCCCAATTCTTTACCAATATACGGTGGTTCCAGGGTAGTACCCTTAACTACGCTGAGCATTTACTCAGTCGCCGTGATAACCATCCTGCCATCATTAGTTATGATGAGTCAGGCCGCCGCCAGCAACTTAGCTATGCAGAGCTATTTGAGCAAGTCACTGCTGTCAGTTATCAGCTCAAAGCCATGGGGGTAGCAAAGGGTGACCGGGTGGTGGGGATGCTGCCTAACTGCTCTGAAGCGATTATTGCTATGTTAGCGACAGCCAGTTTAGGTGCAGTCTGGTCTTCCTGCTCACCTGACTTTGGTACCCATGGGGTAGTCGATCGGTTTGGCCAGATTGAGCCTAAAGTGTTTATTGCCTGCAGCGGTTACTACTACAACGGCAAAGTGATTGACTGTCGTCCCAAGCTGAAGCAAATCCAGCAGCAATTACCCAATGTCCACCACACGGTTATTCTTCAATTTTTGGAGCAGCCTTTGGATATTAGTGAGCATGCTAAGAGCACTGACTGGGCAGAACTACTGGCAACACCACCGGCCGATTATCAATTATGCTTCGAGTCATGTGCCTTTGATGATCCGCTCTTTATTTTGTATTCATCTGGCACCACTGGAAAGCCAAAGTGTATTGTTCATGGTGTAGGTGGCACCCTCCTTCAGCATTTGAAAGAGCATCAACTGCATACTGACATTACCGACCAGGATGTGCTGTTTTATTTCACTACCTGTGGCTGGATGATGTGGAACTGGCTGGTTAGTGGGTTAGCCTCTGGTGCTACCTTGGTGCTTTATGATGGCTCCCCTTTTCACCCTGAGCCCACTGTGTTGTGGGATATGGCTGAAAAAGAGCACATTTCTGTATTTGGTACCAGTGCTAAATATATTGCAGCCCTAGAAAAAGCCGAGGTAAAGCCCGCTCAATCCCATCAATTGCCTGCCCTGAAAGCCATCTTATCCACTGGCTCTCCCCTCAGCCACGAAAGCTTTGATTATGTGTATCGGGATATCAAGCAGGATGTTTGCTTATCCTCCATTTCTGGCGGTACTGATATTATTTCTTGCTTTGCTTTGGGCAACCCTACCCTGCCAGTCTATCGTGGTCAGTTGCAATGTCGCGGATTAGGTATGGCTGTGGAGTTTTACAATGAGGCAGGTGAAGCAATCACTGGTGAGAAAGGCGAGCTGGTTTGTAAACAGCCTTTCCCTTCCATGCCTATCGGTTTCTGGCAAGACCCAGATGGAAGCAAGTATCACAAAGCTTACTTCAGTAACTTTCCTGGTATTTGGTGTCATGGGGATTACGGCGAGTTAACTGAACAGGGTGGCGTCATTATCCATGGGCGTGCGGATGCAGTACTGAACCCAGGAGGAGTGCGGATTGGCACGGCCGAAATTTACCGCCAGGTGGAACAAGTGCCGGAAGTGTTGGAAAGTATTGCGGTAGGTCAGCAATGGCAAGATGACGTGCGTGTGGTGCTGTTTGTCAAGCTGAAGCCTGATGTGCATTTAACTGAACAACTGACCACCACCATTAAAAAAACCATTCGTGAGCATACGACCCCTCGCCATGTGCCAGCCAAAGTCTTAGAGGTGGCTGATATCCCCCGTACTATTAGCGGCAAAATAGTCGAGCTGGCAGTACGAAAAGTGATCCATAACGAAACCGTCGATAACACTGATGCTTTAGCTAACCCTGAAGCGTTGGAGTATTTTCGAGGTCGGAAGGAGTTGTTGGAAGAATAATTTGATCACTTTGACATACGGGCTAGGTAAGCGATCCAGAACACGCAGCAAGTCCCTCCCTGGATGCTCTAATCGGCATCCATGCCTCATAAGGTTCTGCATCACTTACCTACCCCTTCCTTAAAGCCGCCTTGCACCAGCAAATAGCCTGAAAAAGTTCTCAGTGGTTTGCTGAGCCAGTACATCAAATGATTCGCCCCGTAATTCAGCCAAACACTTCGCTACTTCCACCACATACTGTGGTTCATTGGTTTTACCACGATAAGGCACTGGTGCCAGATAAGGCGAATCCGTCTCCACTAATAGGCGATCTAGTGGCACTTGCTTAGCGACTTCATGGACATTGGTAGCCTTCTTAAAAGTTACAATCCCAGAAATTGAAATATAAAAGCCCAAATCCATGGCTTGCTTGGCCATATCCCAGTCTTCGGTAAAGCAATGTAAAACACCGCCTGCTTGCTCAGCCCCTTCTGAACGCAGAAGTGTTAACGTGTCTGCTTTAGCTTGGCGAGTATGAATTACCAGCGGCTTGTTCAACTGTTTCGCAACCGCTATATGATCTGCAAATGATTTGAGCTGCTCGGCCTGGGAGTGCTGATCATAGTAATAATCCAGCCCAGTTTCTCCAATTGCCACTACCTTTTCTTGACTGGCATGGCTGATTAGCTCCTCAACAGATAGTGACCCTTCAGCAGCGGATAATGGATGAACACCGACACTAGCCCAGACATTGTCATATAGCTGCGCTATCTCAACCACTGTGTTGATATTGTCCTTATCCACAGCAATTGCTAAAAAGCCAGCAACCCCTCGATTACTCGCTTGTTGCAAAGCAGCTGATAAATCACCTTGATAAGGCGCTAAATCAATACGGTCTAAATGACAATGTGAGTCAATTAACATAACAGCAGAACCTAACCTGTAATACGTACTGGGTATTACCCATTCTAATCAGTAAAGTAAATCCGTAATGTTTGGTATTACTGGATACCGTAAAATACGACTTAAAGTAATTTCTTAAAATAAATAAAAAACCCGTGTAAAAACACGGGCTTAGAAGAACTTATTAACAATGAGCGTTACATAGTATGGGTCGGTCTATCAGACTGTAGTGCTCCAGCCAGGTAGGTTTCAATTTTATTTCGAGCCATATCATCCTGCCCGTTAAATTGTACACCTATGCCTGCAGCACGGTTACCTTGAGCACCCTTTGGAGTGACCCATACTACCTTACCTGCAACAGGAATCTTTTCTGGCTCATCCATCAAATTAAGCAGCAAGAACACTTCATCGCCTAGCTGATAAGTCTTATTAGTTGGAATAAACAGCCCACCATTCCCCACAAAAGGCATATAAGCCGCATAGAGCACCGCTTTATCCTTAATGGTTAATGACAAGATTCCGTTTCGTGGACCAAACTTAGGAGGTTTCATGACAACAGCCTAACTGTATTCAATCTATCTAATGGATTGTTAGATGAAGCCAGCCAATAAACAGGCTTTCCAACATTAACTGCTTATTCTGGTTTGCCGCACCTAACAGCCGCTGACGCTGTTCAGACAGCCACATATAATAACCATAGAGTCGAGTTACACCTGCTTTAGTTGAAACATAACTCAACATTTTAAGCATATCCTGATTTTTGATGAATGTCTCATCTTTTGCCATCGCCCACTTAATCATCTCTGCCAACCAGTCTACCAGCCAGTCAAATAGGCAGAGTAAATCTTCATTGAGCCATTCCTGAGCAGCAGCCACAGGGGTTTTCTGTCCTTTGGTAATTGCTGCCAAGCAGGACTGTAATGCCTGACGCTGCTTCAGCCGCTGTTCCTTGTGGAACGTTAAGGCTGTAAGGGGCTGATAATGAGCGGCTACTAATAAATTTTCTAAGTCGCTATCAGGCAGTGACTGGTGTAGCAGCCAGTCTTTCGCTAATTCTAACTCTGGAAGTGGAAATGCCAGTACCTGACAACGGCTTTTGATGGTTGCCAGCAATGCACTGGTTTGCTCACTCAGTAACAACAAAATCGTATTGTGACCAGGCTCTTCCAGACACTTCAGCAAAGCATTGCTGGCATTGATGTTCATGGCATCTGCTGGGTCAATAATAATCACCCGATAACCACCTTGCTGAGCAGTTTTGGCTGCAAAATCAATGAGCTGCCGGATTTGATCAACCTTAATTGGCTTGCCGGTTCCTTCAGGTGCAATCTGCAAAATATCTGGATGAGAGCCTGCATTAAATAACAGGCATGATTTGCATTGCTGACAAGGTGCAGTAGTGTTTACATTTGGCTGCACACACAGCAACAGCTGGCCAAACAATTGAGCAAAGTGCAGTTTCCCTACTCCTGGCATACCATGCAGTAAATAAGCATGAGCCAGCTTTTGTTGATGACGCTGAGCCATTAACTGCTGCCATTGCGCTAATTGCCAAGGCAATGGCTTAGCTTCAAAGCTAAGCATGTTGCTTTACAACCTTGGCCAATACCTGTTCAACCTGCTGCTGAACCTGTGCCAGGGGCTGACTTGCATCAATAAGGTAGAATTGTTCAGGATATTGCTTGGCTCTTTCCAAATAGGCCTGTCTGACCCGCTCAAAAAAATCGATGGTCTGGCTCTCTATACGGTCTAGCGCTCCTCGCTTAGCCGCTCGCTTTAACGCATCTGCTACCGGCATGTCTAGCAGCAGTGTGGCGTGAGGTCTAAGTGAGCCCTGCACAAGTTGCTCAAGCTGACTGATTTGAAGGAAATCACCTCCTCGCCCGCCGCCTTGATAAGCATAGGTGGCATCTGTAAATCGGTCACAAACCACTATTTTTTGTTCAGCCATAGCAGGTTTGATTACCTGCTCAAGATGCTGAGCCCGGGCCGCAAACATCAACAATAACTCAGTGAGATCGGTAACAGGCTCCTGCTGTGGCGCCAATAACAAGTTACGGATTGTCTCAGCAAAGGGGGTTCCCCCTGGCTCTCTGGTGGCTATACAAGGCAGGCCATTAGCATGTAGCCAGTTAGTAATAAATGATATACAGGTAGACTTGCCTACCCCTTCAGAGCCTTCCACGGTAATGAATAGACCTGACTTCAGTTTTGACATGGTATTTTGCTTAAAAATTACTTAATTATTAACTGGTTGAGAGCGATAGTTAGCACGCCGGTTTAACTGATATTTACGCACTGCTCGATTATGCTCTTTAAGCGTTGCAGAAAAATAGTGACTACCATCCCCTTTAGCTACAAAGTACAAGGACTTACCAGGCGCTGGATTTAATACGGCGTTAATTGCAGCTTTACCCGGTAAGGCAATCGGTGTAGGGGGTAAGCCCTTAATGGTATAAGTGTTATAAGGGGTTGGCTGGCGTAAATGCTTACGAGTCAAATTGCCCTGGTATTTTTCCCCTAACCCATAAATAACCGTAGGATCAGTTTGTAACCGCATCCCTTTTTCCAGACGACGAGTAAACACGCCAGCAATTTGGGGCCTTTCACCTGCAGTGCCTGTCTCTTTTTCCACAATTGAAGCCATGATAAGCACTTCGTAGGGTGATTGATAAGGGAGACCTTCTTTGCGCTGCTGCCATTCTTGTGCAAGTACCTTATCCATCTTCCGGTATGCTCGCAGCAGTAAGTCTTTGTCACTCATACCCGCAGTAAAAAAATAGGTGTCAGGAAAAAACAACCCCTCTGCATGCTTGCTCGGTAGCCCTAGTGCCTCCAATAAGCTTTCTTGATCTACTGATACTGGTAAAGTATGGGTAATTTGAGGATGCTTGGTAATAGCACTCAACATTTGCTTCACATTCCAGCCTTCAACCAGAGTAACGCTGTACTGCCGCTGCTTACCGTTGACGAGTGTACTCAATAAATCCTGATGATTAGCATTCGCTTGTAATTCAAACTCTCCCGCTTTTAGCTGATGGGCTTTGCCTTTGGCTCTAATGTAAAGTGCAAATAGCCAATCATACTCAACCAGCCCTTGTGACTTCAACTGTTGAGTAATCTGCTTGACAGAAGAACCACTGGCAATGGTAAGAGTGGTTTGCTGTTGAGCCTTTAGGGGCTGCTGGCCATACATATCAACCCCATAAATTAGCGCCCAGGCAGCGGCAACTAAAGCGATGCCGGCAAGAAAAAGCAACAATGTTATTGTTTTGAAAATAAACGTTCGCATGGCATTACAGCATTTATCAGTGCCTGCAACTGCTGAGTCAAGGAGCCTAGAGGCCAAGACCACTGGCGGTAAGCTCTGACTGGCCAGACTCCTATCACACTATTACAGACAAATACTTCTTTGGCCTTGGCAAGATCAGCAACAGTGTAACACTCCTGTTTCGTCGTAATACCCAGCTGCTGTGCTTGTTGAAGCACAAACTGGCGACAAACGCCAGCCACTCCACAATCATTTAGGTTTGGTGTGTGCAACTCACCATTATCGGCCACCCAAAAAACATTGGTCATTGTGCCTTCTACAATATGCTGGTTCAAATCTAGCATTAGCCCTTCTGCAAACTGGTTATCATTCCACTCTTGCCGGGCCAGCACCTGCTCAAGCCGATTCAGATGTTTTAAGCCTGCTAGTAAAGGCTGATGCCCCAATAAGCTCTGACAATCAAATAGCTGAATACCTTGTTGGAAATTTTTCGCAGGGTAGTTAGGCAGTGGATACCATAACAGCAGCCGCGTTGGCTGATTGGCACCTGAGGGGCTATAACCACGACCACCTGAGCCACGGGTAATCATAAGCTTTACGATGCCATGATCCTTTTGCTTAACAATAAAACCCTGTAGCTCTTGCTCAACAATGCCTGGCTCAATGGTTATGCCAAGACGCTCGCAACCCAGCAAAAGTCGCTCTAAATGCTGCTGCCACCAAATAGGCTGCTTGTTATCCACTCGGATGGTTTCAAACAAACCATCGCCATAGTGCAACCCTCGATCTGTTGCTGGCAAGTCAGCAACTGCCTCACCATTTAGCCAACCGTTATTTAATCGACCTTGTTCAGCCAACCTATCTACTACCTCTTTTGCAGAGTGTTGCAAAAGTCATTTTTAGCACTTTACCCCTTTGAGCTCGTTGCTAAAGCTTGGAAATATGGAGTGATAGGGTGCTCTGGAACGGCTGCCGGGAACAGCTAAAGCTCTAAAGGCCAGGGATGGCCTTGTAGAGCGGTGGAAGAATACCCTGTTACTCCATATTTATTCTCCAGTACCTTTTCGCGACACTCTTACGGGGAGAAAAGGCTTGATTTGAAGTACTTTTGCAACACGCTCATTATCAATAAAAGCTTACTTGAGCCAGAGGTTAGACTTTGGCAAATACCAGTGAAGCATTCGTACCACCAAATCCAAAAGAGTTTGATAGCGCATACTCTATCGCCAACGATCGTGCTTCATGTGGCACATAGTCAAGCGTACATTCTGGATCCGGGTTATCTAGGTTGATAGTAGGCGGGACAACCTGGTCACGAATGGCCAACGCAGTAAACGCCGCCTCTATAGCTCCTGCAGCGCCCAATAAATGCCCGGTCATTGATTTGGTAGAGCTCATTGCCAATGCAGTCGCATGGGATCCCATCAGCTGCTCAACTGCTCGAGACTCTGCCACATCACCAGCTGGTGTAGAAGTGCCGTGAGCGTTAATGTAATTAATTTGTTCAGGAGGCAGTTTGGCATCTTTTAAAGCATTCTTCATCGCTTTGAGTGCTCCACGGCCATCCTCAGGCGGTGCAGTGACATGAAAGGCATCGGCGCTCATACCAAAGCCTGTCAGCTCTGCATAAATAGTGGCACCTCGACGCTTAGCATGTTCGTACTCTTCTAGCACCAACACACCCGCCCCATCACTCAAGACAAAACCATCACGATCTTTATCCCAAGGGCGACTGGCTTTTTCTGGATCATCATTACGAGTCGACAAAGCCCTTGCAGCACTAAACCCTGCCATACCGATTGCTGCTGAGGCTTTTTCAGCTCCGCCAGCCACCATGATATCAGCTTCGTCATAAGCAATATTGCGTGCTGCCAACCCTATACAGTGGGTACCTGTGGTACAGGCGGTGCTAATGGCATAGTTTGGACCCCGAAGGTTATACATCATGGATAACTGGCCACTAGCCATATTGACAATAGAGGCTGGAACAAAGAAAGGAGAAATTCGTCTCGGCCCAGATTGATTGAGAATCTGCACATTCTGCTCAATGGTGGAGATGCCCCCTATACCTGAACCAATCACCGTACCAATCCGATCTGCATTAGCATCAGAGACTTCAAAGCCAGCATCTTTTATGGCTTGAATTGCTGCAACCAAACCATACTGAATAAACATATCTATTTTGCGGGCCTGTTTTGCAGGCATATACTCAGTAATATCCAAGTCCTTGATGGCACCTGCAAACTTCGTTGGCAGGTTTGCTACATCCATAAAATCAATAGTGCTGATGCCACTTTGACCAGCTAGTATTTTTTGCCAGGTAGCTGAAACCGTATTTCCTAATGGAGTCACAAGCCCTAAACCGGTAATCACCACTCGTCTGCGAGACACTAATGCTCTCCCCAAATAAATAGCTAGCTATCAACGAAGAATATAAAGCAGCAATAATGAACGATATTGATGCAGATATTTCTTCCACAATTACAAATCAATTAGTTGTTTAACTAAACGCCGCTTGTTTTACGACAAACGAGCAAAAAATATTAAGGAATTTCTACGGTTTTATGAAATTCCAAACACCACACATAGGGTATACACTGATAATTTTAGCTTGAAACAGGCTTCAACGTTTTTTTAAACACCACTACCAAAAGACAAGGATCAGCCCCTATGAGGCGTAAATCGCTGAGCAATATTTTATTAAACGCACATCAAAATTGGAACAAGCCTTTGCCGTATCACTATAAATAGCTGTACTACCAAAAATACAGCGTATAGCACTGTCTTCAAGCACAACAAAAATAAGCCACAAATAAAAAGCCGTTCAGAATATGAACGGCTTTTTATTTAAACGAACGAGAAGCAAATAAAATTACTGATGCTTAATAACGTAATCAATTGCTTCTTGAACAGTTGTAATTTTTTCTGCTTCTTCGTCAGGAATCTCGGTTTCGAACTCTTCTTCTAAAGCCATTACCAGCTCAACAGTGTCTAGAGAATCAGCGCCAAGATCGTCAACAAAAGATGCGCCGTTTGTCACTTCTTCTTCTTTAACGCCCAATTGTTCGCAAACGATTTTTTTGACGCGTTCATCAATGGTACTCATACCTTGTTCTGCTCCTATCTAGTTATGCAGTCTCGCTGCAGAGGTAAGTGTATAAAAACGTTTGTGATGAATGCAAGTTTCACCACCCCCAAAAATTACCGGGTATTCTAGCAGCACTTTTGGGGAGTACAATGGGAATTATCAATTATCCCATGTACATACCCCCATTTACATGGAGAGTCTCGCCAGTAATGTAGCCTGCAGGCTCACTGGCAAGGAATTTAACTGCTGCTGCAATTTCCTCTGGTTGCCCCAACCGAGTCAGTGGAATTTGCCCTAGTAATGTTTCTTTATGCGCTTCTGGCAGCTCACGAGTCATATCCGTATCAATAAAGCCAGGGGCTACCGCATTCACTGTGATATTACGTGCGCCCAGCTCCCTTGCTAATGAGCGGGTAAACCCTTCAAGTCCTGCTTTTGCAGCTGCATAATTAGTTTGCCCTGCATTGCCCATGGAGCCTACCACAGAGCTGACGTTAATAATGCGCCCCCAACGAGCTTTTGTCATTGCTCTCAAGCAAGCTTTGCTCACCCGGTACAGCGAAGTGAGGTTAGTGTTAATCACTGAATCCCACTCGTCTGCTTTCATCCGCATTAATATATTGTCACGCGTAATACCGGCATTATTAACCACAACTAACGGGTTACCACCCAATGTATCAGCAATGTTTTTCAAGCTTTGCTCAACAGAAGCATCATCACTTACATCTAAAACAAAGCCCTGACCACCATTACCCAGCTCTTTTAAATAGGCGGTAATAGCCTCAGCACCTTTTTCAGAAGTTGCCGTTCCAGCAACGGTAGCGCCTGATTCAGCTAACGCTTTAGCAATGGCTTGACCAATACCCCGGCTTGCCCCAGTTACCAGGGCGACTTTTCCAGTTAAATCCATTGTTTCTCTCGATTATCAAATGAGTTCAACTAACTACTAATTAATTAGCACTTAGCTAATTAATTGGCATTTAACGCAGCCACTGCCGCTTCAAGTGCTTCAAGCTGCTCCAATGAAGCCACCGTTAAACGACGATTAATACGCTTATTTAAGCCAGATAGCACTTTACCAGGGCCACACTCATAAATAGTGTCAACACCCGCATCAGCAATCGCCTGAACAGTATTTACCCATAGTACAGGGTTATATAACTGCTTAACTAAATTATCTCGAAGCTGTTCTACTGTATTTGCTGTTGCAGCAGTCACATTCTGCAATACAGGTATTTTGGGCTGACTTACATCAATTTCGGCTAGTGCTTCAGCTAGTTTCTCTGCAGCCGGCTTCATTAACAAACAGTGGGAAGGCACACTGACTGGTAAAGGCATCACTTTTTTAGCGCCTTTGTCCTTTGCCACAACCATGGCACGTTCAACAGCTTCACGATGCCCAGCAATCACAACTTGGCCAGGAGAATTATAGTTAACAGGTGCTACTACTTGCTGCCCAGCTGTTTCAGTACATGCCTCTGCTACTGCCTCATCATCAAGACCGATCACTGCAGCCATCGCACCTTCCCCTTCAGCAACAGCCTCCTGCATTAAGCGCCCTCTCAGCCTGACCAGCTTAACCGCATCAGCTAATGACAGGGACTCTGCACAAACCAGCGCCGAATACTCTCCCAAGCTATGTCCAGCCATCAGCGCAGGGGTAGCTGCCGTTTTTGCTTGCCATAAACGCCATAAAGCCACACTAGCGGTGAGTATTGCTGGTTGGGTCTGCTCAGTTTGATTCAGTGCTTCAGCAGGTCCTTGTTGAACCAGCTGCCACAAATCATAGCCAAGCGCAGCAGATGCCTCAGCAAATGTTTCCTGAATCACTGACTGCTCAGCAGCAATTGCTGACAGCATACCTACTTGTTGCGATCCCTGGCCGGGAAATGCAAAGGCAAATTGTGTCGTCATGTAAATTGCAATCCTCTGACTTATCAGTCAATAAAAAGCCGCCATTATAAGCGAAATATTCAAAAAAGTATCTGAGAAATTATTAATCTAAACAATGTGTCTTATTTAACAGTGAAATTACTGCTTATGTTTTATTTAACAACCCAGTAATGACAAAAAATTGAAACCCAATAACAGCTATACACCGCACCTGTCTGATGTTACTACGCTACAAGTGCTGTAGATATACTCACTGCTAACAACTTAGCAAGCTTAAAATACACTTACTGATAAAGTATTGACTTAGTCTATTTCGAGCCAAGCTTCTAGGGCTTCATTCAACACTTGAGGTAACTTAAGCTGGGCTTGCTGATAAGCCTGCTCAATTGCCCAGCTAAAACCTAAACTATCAGCATGACCATGGCTTTTTACCACAGTTCCTTGCAAGCCTAGCAAGCAAGCACCATTGTATATTCTGGGATCAATTTGCTGATGTAGCTTGTAAAAAAAGCGTTTCGTAAACCAGCGGGTTAGCGGGTTCCGCAACCAAGGCCCAGCCATTTCCTGTATTGACTCTAAAATAAATTCCGCCAACCCTTCACTGGTTTTTAATGCCACATTCCCAACAAAACCATCACAAACAACAACCGAAGTCTGCCCCTGAAACAGCTGGTTGCCTTCAACATAACCTGTAAAGTTAAGCTTTGGATTGCTTTCAATCAGCTGTCTCGCCAGCCGCACTTGCTCATTTCCCTTAATCGCTTCACTACCTACATTCAATAAGCCAATAGTTGGAGAATCTACGCTATGTAAACATTTGACTAATAATGCTGCCAGCACAGCAAACTGATACAGATGCTCTGAATGACAATCGACATTGGCTCCCAAATCCAGTAGATAGCTTACCCCCTTCCGAGTAGGTAACCGACTGACTATTGCCGGCCGATCAATACCAGGCAGTGTTTTTAGCACATACCGGCCAATCACCATCAGAGCCCCCGTATTACCTGCACTCACACAGGCATCTGCCTGACCCGATGCAACCAGCTCAATTGCCTGGCGCATGGAGGCTTTCGGTTTGGCACGCAATGCCCAGGTTGGCTTATCAGCCATTCCAATAACATCTGGGGCATGAACAATATCAAATTGAGTAGATTGATCAGGAAAGGCTGTTAAATGACGTTGAATGAGGGTGCGATCACCCACTAGGATAAGCTGACAAGAACGTTTGGGCTGAAGGCTTAACCACTGAACGGCAGCAACTATAGTGCTGCGGGGACCCAGGTCCCCACCCATTACGTCAAGCGCAATGGTCGTTAACTGGGTCAAGGATTACTCGTCGTCTTTGCTAGCTACGACTTTACGACCACGGTAAAAGCCATCTGGCGAAACATGATGACGACGATGGGTTTCACCCGTGGAAGCATCCACAGTTAACGCAGCACTCGTCAAGCTATCGTGTGCACGACGCATACCACGCTTAGACCGAGTTTTACGGTTTTGTTGAACAGCCATGAAAAGCTCCTTAAGTCTTCGACTTTTTCAAGGAAGCCAACACTGCGAATGGGTTTTTGGGTTGCTCTGATACTGCTGAGTCATCTTCAGCATCAGGGTCTAACCACTCCATTTGCGGCTGGCAAACTGGGTCCTCGTGAGCAGGTACAATTGGTAGATTTAGAATAAGTTCTTCATCTATCAACCTGGCTAATGAAAGGTGTTCATCAGCAACCACGATCGGATCCAGATTATCAGGCAATTGCTTGCCGGATTCATCACTCCAGACAACAGCCAGCAGGATATCGCTCGTTACACTTAGTGAGACAGGCTCTAAGCAACGCTGGCAGGTCATCTGCACTTGGGCAGTCAGCTGCCCAGAAATAACAAAGTGACCTTCTGCATCTTGAGAAAAATTCAAATCAGCCTCAACCTCACCTTCAGTATTGGTAAGGTAATTTGCTAACTGCTCAAGATCAGCAACAGGCCAACGCCCCTTTAAGCTGACACTTTGCTTAGCCAGTCGTCGGGGATCAACTATTTTGGGTAAATGACCTTCTAACATAAGCGCGCAATAATAGGCATAGTAGTGGTAGCTGTCAAAGGGTTTATTGCCGATTCTGGTGCAAACAGCTAATGCGCATTATTATCTAACGTCACTAAAGTTAAGCTGCTAACTATTAATACTGCAAATGACTGATTTTCAACTAATCCTAGCGTCCAGCTCACCCTACCGCAAAGCATTATTAAGCAAACTACAGCTCGCTTTCCTATGCAGGTCACCTGATATTGATGAAAAGCCGCTGATTAATGAGCTACCAGAGCAAATAGCAAAGCGCCTGACCATTGCCAAAGCAGCTGCAGTTGCCAAACATTATGAAGGTACCTGTCATTTGATTATCAGCTCTGATCAGGTAGCCAGCCTTAAAGACCAACTCTTAGGCAAGCCAGGTAACTTTCAAAATGCCCAGCAGCAGCTAAGAGCCAGTAGTGGTAATACCGTTATTTTTTATACAGGGCTATGCGTTTGGAATTGCAAGACTAACGAGCACCTTTATGCAACCTCACAAACCAAAGTTATATTCAAGGTGCTAACAGACCAGGCTATTAATCGGTATTTACAAATCGACCAACCTTTCGATTGTGCAGGTAGTTTTAAGTGTGAGTCGCTAGGTATTGCTTTATTTTCCAAACTGGAAACTGACGACCCAAACAGTTTAGTTGGACTTCCACTGATCAAGCTAGTAAACATGCTAGAAAGGATGGGAGTAAAAGTGCTTTAAAGAGGCGTTGTAGCTATAGAGGAAATAGGAAGGCTGATCAGCCTTCCTATTATTACGTAGCTTTTGCTTGTGCTATTGCAGCTTAATGGTGCTGTTAACGCCAAGTGACTGACTGATACCAACACCAATACTGGTACCCAGCTGTTTAGCAAAGCGCTCTAGAGGGTTTTCCTGAGGTGTAAAGTCAACTAACTCTTCAACACCAATGATTTCTCTAGCCACATAGCTGGTACTACCTAAACCATCAATCAAGCCAAGCGATACCGCTTGCTCACCAGACCAAACCAAGCCACTGAATAGCTTCGGATCCTCTTTAAGGCGCTCACCTCGCCCTTTTTTCACACTATCAATAAACTGCTGGTGAGTAGTATTAAGCACATCCTGCCAAAACTCCGTCTCATCGTCTTTAGGCGGTAGGAATGGATCAAGAAAGCCTTTATGCTGGCCTGCAGTATAAACACGACGGGTAACACCTACCTTATCAATAGCTTCAACAAAACCAAAGCCAGAAGCCACTACCCCAATCGAGCCAACCAAACTGGCTTTATCAGCATAGATTTCATCTGCTGCAGAAGCGATATAATAAGCACCTGACGCTCCTAGATCAGCAATAACTGCATACACTTTCTTTTCAGGATGCAATTCACGTAGCCGCTTAATCTCATCATAGACATAGCCAGACTGTACTGGGCTACCACCTGGGCTGTTAATACGCAGCACAATCGCTTTAGTGCCTTTATCTTCAAACGCAGCACGTAGCCCAGTCACTATATTGTCTGCACTGGCCTGCTCATCAGCTGCAATCACACCATTCACATTGATAACTGCCGTATATTCACTTCCCTTTGCTGCCTTACTGATATTCATATTGGCAGCCATGGCAATGACATAAACTAGAAATAAAAATAAATAAAAGAAAGTCAGCAGCTTAAAGAAAATCCCCCAACGTCGTGAGCGACGCTGCTCAACTAGGATTCCACCCACCAGATTTTCAATTAATAACCACTGCCGATCTTTTTCTGGTGGTATATTAAGGTTCTCTCCACTCATTCCAAACAAAGCTCCAATATGACTACTTAATGTCCACCAGCCAGTTTACCAGCTCTTGAAATTGATCAACACACTTTATTGGTGAATGATCCAATAAACGCTGTTTAGCGTGAACTCCATAGGTAACGGCTACTCGATCAATATTGATTGCAGCTGCCATCGCCACATCATATTCTGAGTCACCTACCATCAATACCTGATCTGCTGCTAGCTGAGTTTCATCTAGAATTTCTCTTAGCATGAGTGGATCCGGTTTAGAGCGGGTTTCATCTGCACAACGAGTCACTTCAAACAAGTCATGCCACTCTCGCTGGCTCAGCATTCGATTCAAGCCGCGACGACTTTTTCCCGTAGCAACCGCTAACCGATAGCCAGCTTGCTTCAACACTGTCAATCCTTGCTCAACACCAGAGTACAGCGGAGCTGGCTTAGCCTCCCCCATTAAATAGGACTCTCGATATTGATTTCGAAATTGCTCATGGCTATTAATATGCTCTGGATACAACTTCATAGTGGCTTCAGGCATACCAAGCCCAATCACATCTTCGTAAGCCTCTTCAGCTAATACAGGCAGTTGACTTGCTTCCGCCGCCGCCCTCAAACTATGAACAATACGACTGATTGAATTAACCAGCGTACCATCCCAGTCAAATACAATTAATGAATAGTGCTTAGCTTTTGCTCTGGCAGGTAAATCACCTTGGCACAACGATATATCCATTAAGGCTCCTAACAAATTGCAGCTATTTTGACTTCAGTTGCGTAAGCGGTTGCAAAATTGACTCAGGCAACGGTGCTTCAATATAAAATGGCGTGCCATCAGGTAAGTCGAAAGATAATTGAGCTGCATGCAGGCACAATCGGTTGAAGCCTACTGCTTTTAGTTGGCGGTTCATAGCGAAATCACCATATTTCTCGTCGCCCACAATCGGGTGACCCGCGTACTGTGTATGCACTCTAATTTGATGAGTGCGCCCTGTAATAGGCTTTGCTTGAACCAAGGTTACCTCAGAGTAATATTGCAATACTGCAAACTCTGTTAAAGCCTGCTTACCCTGTGGATCGACCTTTACTACTCGCTCTCCAGCTCTTGGCTCATTTTTCCTTAAAGGTGCTGCTATCTGCTGACGACGCTTTGGCCAGCGACCTAATACAACTGTGTGATAAATCTTATCAATATTACCCAGACGAATAATCTCATGAAGATAACGCAACATACTACGCCGTTTAGCAACCAGCAAGCAGCCAGAAGTATCTCGATCTAACCGGTGTACTAGCTCTAGTCCCTTACAATCAGGACGTAGCATTCTTAGCCCTTCAATAACACCATAGCTAATGCCACTGCCTCCATGAACAGCGAGCCCTGATGGCTTATTCAGCACCAAAAACTGGTTATCCTCATATAAAATCGACTGCTCTAACTCTTTTAACACCTTTTGATGAGGCTGTACTACAGGTGCAGCTTGGCTAACACGAATGGGTGGAACTCGTACTATATCGCCTGCCAACACACGATACTCAGGTTTGACTCGCGCTTTATTTACCCGCACTTCCCCTTTACGAATAATGCGGTAAATTTTGCTCTTAGGAACACCTTTTAGGCGAGTCGTTAACCAGTTATCCAGTCTCTGGCCTGCTTGTTCAGCATCAATAGTTAAATATTGGACGGTTTGATTAAGGTTCACGTACAACTCTTGGAGGGCTAACCAATAATAAGAGCGCTAGTTTAGCATTTTTTGTATTAATTGAAGCACTTATAAATTACTGATATATTTGGCCCCTGCTATAATTAGGTCACTGGTTAAGCGTTATGGCAATCACTCAAGATTTAAGACCATAGTAACCAGTTGCAGACGTCAATTGCATTTAGCTTATTTTTAGAGTGCAACTGGCTAAAAGCATAAATAAGTAATTGAAATTATTAAGATTAGGGCATACACACCACGTAATTTCACTTTATTAGAGGTGTGTATAATAAATATGCTACTAATCAATAGAAGCACCATATCAGATTCTGTGTAAGTGTGGAGATAAATTGTCGTTAGCATGCAGAGAGAACGACCAGCAACCTTAACAACCTATGTTGCCAAACTTGCAAAAACTCCGCACAGGTGATTAAGCCCGACATGAAAGGGTCGCTTGGTAAAAGCAGCAAAGCCAGGTCGTTACAACGTTTAATACAGTGATTACTCGTAACCCTGAAGCTAACCTGACAACCAATCATAGAAGGAAGAGTGACAAGCAGCGGTAATAGCGCCTACACAACAAAATGATAGGTGGTGCCTGATCTATTGAGTTAGTCAGCATTCAATTAATAAACAGGTACTACAAAACTCTATGAAGAGAATGTTAATCAACGCAACTCAGCAGGAAGAGCTTAGAGTTGCCCTTGTTGATGGTCAGCGGTTATATGATTTAGATATTGAGTCTGGTTCAAGAGAACAAAAAAAAGCCAATATATACAAAGGAAAAATAACCCGTATCGAGCCCAGCCTGGAAGCAGCGTTTGTTGATTTTGGCGCTGAACGCCATGGTTTCCTCCCTCTCAAAGAAATTGCCAGAGAGTACTTTGTTAACTCACCTCAAGGTCCTGGCCGCCTCAACATCAAAGATGTTGTTTCTGAAGGTCAGGAGATCATTATTCAAGTTGATAAAGAAGAGCGCGGTAACAAAGGTGCAGCGTTAACTACCTTAGTCAGCCTGGCAGGTCGTTACTTGGTACTTATGCCAAATAACCCACGTGCTGGTGGCATTTCAAGGCGGATTGAAGGCGAAGAACGCGCTGAACTAAGAGAAGCCAAAAGCAAGCTAGAAATTCCACCAGAAATGGGGGTTATCATTAGAACTGCTGGCTTAGGCCGTACTCATGAAGAACTACAGTGGGATCTGAATTACCTACTGAGAATCTGGCAATCAATCAAAGAGGCGTCAGCTCAACAACCCGCTCCCTTTTTAGTCTTCCAGGAAAGCAATGTTATCATTCGTGCTATCCGCGACTATCTGCGCCAGGATATTGGTGAAGTATTGATTGATGATGATGCCGTTCATCAAGAAGCACTCAAGTTTGTGCAGCAGGTGATCCCTCAGTATCAAAATCGAATCAAACCCTATAATGACAGCACTCCTCTATTTAATCGCTTTCAAATTGAAAGCCAGATTGAAACTGCCTTCCAGCGGGAAGTGAAGCTACCTTCAGGCGGTTCGATTGTAATAGATCCAACTGAAGCATTAGTATCTATTGATATTAACTCTGCTCGGGCAACTCGTGGTGGTGATATTGAAGAAACAGCATTACAAACCAACCTTGAAGCCGCAGAGGAAATTGCTCGCCAGCTAAGACTAAGAGATATCGGCGGCCTGGTGGTGATTGACTTTATCGATATGGGCCCTATCCGTAATCAGCGGGAAGTAGAAAACCGTATGCGGGAACTTTTACAAGTGGATCGTGCACGGGTACAAATCAGTCGAATTTCTCGCTTTGGTTTAATGGAAATGTCCCGCCAGCGACTAAGACCCTCCTTAGGAGAAACCAGCGGGGTTGTCTGCCCACGCTGTAACGGTCAGGGATCTATCCGTGATGTTGGCTCACTGTCATTATCAATCCTGCGCGTGGTTGAAGAAGAGGCGCAAAAAGAACGCACCTCCGAAATCCGCACTCAGGTACCTATCACTATTGCCGCTTTCTTACTGAATGAGAAGCGCTCATTAATTACTGATATTGAGCAGCGCTATGGAATTCGTGTGGTTGTGATTCCTAATCCAAACTTAGACACACCTCACTTTGAAGTGCAGCGCCTCAGAGAGGATCATTTACAAACTCAAACAACTGAAAGCAGCTACGAGATTGTCAGCGATCTAGAGCCAGTAGATGTTGAGCTTTCAACTGTTCGCAACACACCTAAGCCAGAAGCAGCAGTTAAAAACATTGAGCCAACTGAGCCTGCGCCAGTACCCGCTAAGCCAAGTTTATTTAAGTCTATTGTCAGCTCTTTATCTGGCATTTTTAGCCCAGAAGAAACTAAAGTAGCCCCTCCACCAGAGGCTAAGGAGCAGCGCAGCTACAGCCAATCGCGGCCACAGCAGCAGCGTCAACAGCAAAAGCCTCGTTCCGAGCGCTCTAGTGAACGCCCAGCAGGTCGTCGAAGCCGCTCTGACTATGAGAATAAGCCTAGCCGAGGCCGTGACTACGACAACAAACCTAGCCGAGAAAGTAACCAAGAACTCACTGAAGAGACAGGTTACAAAAAAGAGCGCCCCTCTCGTCGCTCAAACCCTCGCTATGAAGACAAGGCGCAGCCAACCACCAACAAAGGCCGCCAGGAAAATGCTGCGGCACAAACACAGGCTGTTGAAAGTGACACACCAAAGCGTCGCCCTAGAAACGGCTCACCCAACAAGCGTCGTAGCAATCGCCCTTCACAGCGAGGACGTGAGTACAATGACAACTCACAGGTAACTGAGACAACCTCTGAAGCTCAGCCCACACAAACTCCAGCTGAGGCACAACAGCCCACTGCACCCAAAGTAGTTGAGACTGAAGCTCACAGTCCTACACCTACTGAGTCACAACAACCTGCTGTTACAGAAAAACAGTCGTTACCAGCTACTGAAGCTAGCTCCGAGCAAAAAGCTAACGCTGAACCACAAAAGCAACCAGAGCCAACTGATGTAAAAGAAGAAAAGCCACAGCCAGCGACTGTTGCTGAGCCAACAGAGCAGCCTAGTGAAAGCCAGTCTGCCGAAGCAGCAAACACTCCCCAAAGACGCCGGAGACGTCGAGCGTTAAATGATCCAAGAGAAGCACGTCGTCAGCAGGCAAAGCAAACGACTGGCAAGAAGCAGCCTGAGCCATCTACTCAAGAGTCTGTCGCTGTTACTTTTAAACCAGAAGCAACTGGAGAAGAAGTAAAGCCCACTAAAGCAGAGCCAGAAGCCCAGGTTAACTTTACAACATCTTTGGTCACTGAGATCAAAGCACCCAGTGAAGCTGAAGCAAAGCCTGCCAAGACTGAAACTGCCGCTGACAAAAGTAAAGGACAAGATACTCAGCAGTCTACTGTCAACTCAGAGGAAGCAAGCTGATTCTATTTGACTAAACCTTCAAGCTAAAACCAAATCAGGAGGGCGTGCCCTCCTGATTTGGTTTTTTAATTGGAAAAGCTACTAAAGGAGCTGCCTAACGCTAACTCAGTACACTCTTGGCTCTACCTCCAACTCAACTCCAAATTGTTCACTTACTTTTTCAACAATCTGACTGGCAAGCGCCATCACTTCATTGCCTGTAGCCGCTCCCTTATTAACAATCACTAGCGCCTGCTTATCGTGCACTCCCACATCACCTCGATACTGGCCTTTGAAATTACACTGTTCAATCAACCAGCCAGCTGCCAGTTTTACCTGGTCATTAGCTGCTGGATAGTGGGGCACTTCTGGGTAAGACTGAAGAATTGCCTGAAGTTGTGTTTGGGAGATAACTGGGTTTTTAAAAAAACTGCCTGCGTTACCCAGTACTAAAGGATCTGGTAGTTTGCTAGCACGAACATGGCACACAGTATCACTGACTAGCTCGGGTGTTACTGGTTTATCAGCGAGTAGCTGACTCAATGGATGATAATGCAGTTTTGGCTGAAACTCAGTATTTAGCCTAAAAGCAACCTTAGCAATAATCCAGGGAGAATCTGGCTGCTTAAAAATACTCTCTCGATAGCCAAATTGACACTCATCAACAGAAAACTGCTTAACTTCTTCTGTTTCCCGGTTAAATGCCCAGAGGCATTCCATCACTTCTTTTAACTCAACTCCATAAGCCCCAATATTTTGAATAGGAGCCGCCCCTACTGTGCCAGGAATCAATGAAAGGTTTTCCAGGCCTGATAATCCTTGCTGAAGCGTCCAACACACAAACTGATGCCAGTTTTCACCAGCACCCGCTTCTACAATCACTTGACCATTTTGTTGAACTCCAACCTGTTTGCCCAGTATGGCTATTTTGACGATCAGCCCATCAAAGTGTTGAGTAAACACCACATTACTACCCCCTCCTAAAGGAAGCAGCATTAATTGGTTGGATTTCGCATATCGAACCGCTTTGGTCAGCTCACTGAGCGAACGTACTTCAACCCAGTACTCTGTCGTGGCAGGACATCCCAGCGTATGATGAGACTGCAGAGCGACCTGGCGCTTTACTGATAAAGACATTACAACTGATGTTCCTGCTTAATTTGCTGCAACAACCCTTGTGCAGCCATTTCCACTAAATCCAGCACCTGGGCAAAGCCATTTGCTCCACCATAGTAAGGGTCTGGTACTTCCATTTCGCTCTGTTGCTGAGCAAAGCTCATAAATAGCTTTAGTTTATTATGGTGATTAACTGGGGCCAGCTGTTTTAAAGCGGATAAATTACTTTTATCCATAGCCAGAATGTAATCATACGCCTCAAGATCATCAAGAGTGACTTGCTGTGCCCGGATCCAGCTAAGGTCATAGCCTCGCAGCTTAGCAGCCTGCTGAGACCGGCCATCAGGTGGCTCACCAATATGATAAGCTGAGGTACCTGATGAGGCGACTTGAATTCGGTCAGCCAACCCACCATCTACAACCATCTGCTGAAATATGCCATGAGCTGTCGGTGATCGACAGATATTGCCTAGGCATACAAACATCACACTAATCATTATTTGAATTTCCCTCTTCTACCAGCTGCCGCACCTTAGCTAGATCCTGTTCCGTATCAACACCAATAGGTGGCACCTCAACTGCCTGTGCCACAGCTATTTTGACGCCCTGCCATAGAGCCCGCAGCTGCTCCAAACACTCCAGTTGCTCAGTTGGCGCCACAGGCCAGTTAACATAACGATGTAACAGCCCCACCCGATAACCATAAATACCAATATGCCGATAAAAAGGGCCTGAGGGTAACTGGTTAGGTGGCTTTGCTAAATTGAATTGCTCCCGGCTCCAAGGCATTGGCGCACGACTAAAGTAACTGGCTTCCCCTCGGGCATTTAATACCACTTTCACAACATTCGGATTGAACAAGTCATCAACTTCAGCAATTGGCTCAATTAGCGTGGCCATTTCGCATTTGGGTTGTGAGCCAAGCAAACCAGCCACTTGATTAATCACTGAAGGAGGAATCAGTGGTTCATCCCCCTGAATGTTCACCACCACTTCATCATCAGCCAAAGCCAATTTTCTAGCCACTTCTTCTACCCGGTCAGTACCTGAAGGATGATTGGCTGCAGTTAGACAAACTTCACCACCAAAGGATTGTACTGCCTCAGCAA
Organism: Spartinivicinus poritis; assembly: GCF_028858535.1. Classification (NCBI taxonomy): domain Bacteria; kingdom Pseudomonadati; phylum Pseudomonadota; class Gammaproteobacteria; order Oceanospirillales; family Zooshikellaceae; genus Spartinivicinus; species Spartinivicinus poritis. The sequence continues at coordinate 106,061 of NZ_JAPMOU010000012.1, read as the reverse complement.
TTCCTTGATGGTCTGTAGCGACGACTACCCGTGTAGCCTGACTTTGTAATGCTTGTTGATATACATGCTGAATCATTGGCTTACCACCAATCAGCAGTAATGGCTTACCTGGTAGTCGGGTTGACGCATAACGAGCAGGTATGACAACGGTGAATTTCATAAGAGAAATAGCTTCAATAGTATAAGATAAGTGATTGAATTACTTATTTAATCTTTCGTCTGTTGTTAAAGTGCGTGCTTCCTGTTCAAGCATAACTGGAATCCCATCCCGGATTGGATAAGCCAAAGCATCATGACGGCAAATCAACTCCTGATGCTCTTGGTCATACTTTAACTCCCCTTTACATAAAGGGCAGGCGAGAATTTCTAGCAGTTTTTTATCCAACATATTCTTTATGGTTAACCTTTTTGATTGTACTTGTTTAACCTTCTCTTTTAGCTGCTGCCAAAAGCTTTCGGGCAGCTTAGCAGCCACCAGCAAACTCCAGTGGTTGGTAGAGACAAATGATCGACACTTCACTGCATCCTTTGATGTCATCAAAACGGGTAGCTGATCATCAAACTGAATGTCTTTTACTGTTAGCTGCGCATGATCATCCTTTGGGTGGGGAATCACTTGCACCCCCAAGGAATTACAAGTAGCAAAAAAGCGCGCGGGATTGCCAATACCTGCGACTCCATGCACTTGCTTAAAGTCATCAAGACTGACCTTAGTCAATGGCCGTTTTTCTCCACTACTTACTTGTACTAAACACTCGGGAACCAGTGCCATTAACTGCTGAGGCTGTGTAATGGCCACTAACGGTGCGTCACCATTCACTACGACAAAGTCAACTGTTTTCAGCCGCTCTGGTGGCTCTCGAAGCGGCCCCTGAGGCAAGCAATAGCCATTTCCTAAGCCACGAGCACCATCAATGACCACCAACTCGATATCACGACCTAACGGGTAATGCTGCAGCCCATCATCAGCAACAATGATATCAGTCTCAGGAAATTGATTCAGCAGCCCTTTTGCTGCTGCAACCCGCTGAGGGGCTACCATTACAGGCACACCAGTAAGCTGAGCCAGCATTACCGGCTCATCACCAGCCACATTTGGATGACTATCAGGGGTAACAGCTAACGGGTAATGAGATGACTTTCCCCCATAGCCACGGCTAATAATTCCAGGGGAATAGCCCCAGTCTTTCAGCTGCTCAATAATTGCTGTGACTAATGGAGTTTTCCCAGTGCCTCCCACCGTGATATTACCTACCACAATCACAGGCACTGGCGCTTGCCAAATAGCCTGTGCTCCGCTAAGAAAACGCTGCCGTTTATGTTTAGCAACCTGCTGATACAGCAGCCTTAAAGGCATTAGCCAACGCAGATGACGATCCGGTTGATACCAGGCATTCACCAGCCAGTTCATCGATTCACCAATTAAAATACTAAGGAGTAAATAAAATTAGGCCAGCAACAGGCTGGCCTAATTCAATAGCGAAGAATATCAAAAGCTGCTGATTCTACTCTTCTTTTGACTTTTCTTGGGTAGTAATGCTTAAGTGGACAAATCCCAATTGACCTGCTGCATCCATTGCTGTCACTACCGCTTGATAAGGTGCATTGGCATCAGAAGTGATGACTAATGGCAGTTTGTTATTGCCTTTCGACTCTTTTTGCAGTGCTGTTTTCAATGTTTTAATTGACGTATTAACTAGCGACTTGGTATTCACTGCATATTCACCGGTTTTACTGATCAAGATTTCAATTTGATCAGGCTTATTATCAACCGGTTCGCCTGTGGCTTCTGGTAAATCAACACTTAAATGGGTTTCTTTGGTAAATGTGGTGGTTACCATAAAGAAGATCAGCAGCAAAAACACCACATCAATCAATGGGGTGAGGTTAACGGAAACCTCTTCCGTTAGTTGCCTGCGAAACTTCACTTGCTTACCTCACTGTAATCCACTTCACGTTCACCATGAAGCACTTCTACCAGCTTTGTAGCCTCTTGCTCCATAGCAATCACCAGCTCATCCACTCGGCGCACATAAAACCGGTGCATAATCAGTGCTGGGATGGCAATTGTCAGACCTGCCGCTGTTGTGATCAGTGCTTCTGAAATACCACCAGCCAATGCATCTGCATTACCTGTACCAGAAATCTGAATTTCGGCAAACACTTTAATCATACCGATAACCGTACCCAACAAGCCTAATAATGGCGTGATCGCAGCGATGGTGCCTAAGCTGTTCAAAAAGCGTTCCAAATCATGAACAACCCCAGAGGCAGCTTCTTCAATTCCCTCTTTCATGATTTCACGGCCGTGCTTTGAGTTGCTTAAACCCGCAGCCAAAATTTGCCCTAATGGGGAGCTGCCTTTTAGTTCTTTAAGTCGTTTGCTATCCAACTGTTTATTTTTAATCCATTTCCAAACCAAGGCTAGCGTATGTTTAGGTGCAATTTTTGAGGGCCTTAGTGTCCAGGCACGCTCGATAATAATAGCCAAGGCAAGAATAGAACAAATAAGAATTGGCAGCATTAGCCAGCCACCGGCTACAATGAGTTCTTTCACGACATCTCCCCTTATGAATGTTGGGCCAACTCTAACATAAAGTTATAAGCGACCGAATAGCCTAGCGCTAACTTTTTGTGACCAATATCTAGGATAATCAAGGCGGTAGCGCATTGTTAAGGCTGGCTCTGTTGCTTTATCAAACAGCCACTGAATTGACCCTTCATCTGCTGTATTGTAGGTAAGGATTCCCGACTGTTGCAGTCGCTTGACTAATTTTTTATTCGGGTGGCCATAACGGTTTTGATAACCTGCGGAAAACAATACAACTGATGGCTTTACCTGCTTAATAAAAGATACACTTGTAGCATAATAACTGCCATGGTGTGCTGCAACCAAGACAGACGACTTAAGCTGCTGTTGCCACTTAGCAACCAGCTGACGTTCCTGCTTTGCTGATATATCACCCGTTAGCAAGAGCTGATGATTGCCTGTCATTATTTGGAGCACACAAGAGCGCTCATTTCGATCGTTACCTTGTGTACCCGCCAAATAGCGAAATATTACCCCATCCCACTGCCAGCTTTGCCCTGCTTGGCAGGGTTGTACTGGTTGAGACAGTTTAATCTCTCCAGCTGTACCTGATTCTATAGCAGCAATGGATATGGCTGTGTTTAACTCTAGCAATCCACCACTATGATCTTGATCAGCATGACTAATCACCAACTTATCCAGATGGTTAACTTGCTGTCGTTTTAAAAAAGGAAGAATCACCGCATTAACTGCACTAAAACGCGGATTCCACTGGGGCCCAGTATCATATACCAAACGGTGATTTTTAGTTTCTATCAAAGCGCCCAACCCTTGCCCAACATCAAACAAAGTAAAGCGAAACTGACCAGGCTCAAGCGCTGAAACCAAGGGTTTAAAATAGCCTACTAACACCCCCACCAATAGAAGCCCGCCACGACCAGGCAGCCCTGCAGGCAATAACCAAGCTAGCGCAAACAGCAATACTCCAAGGGGTGCTAAGGCAAATGCAGCCTGTTCACCCGCTGATAATTGGGCAAGCAGATCAACACCAGCTGCCAGCCCTTGGTTGATCATTTTTAAGCAAGTCCAGCCAAACGCTGAAAAGCTTGCTAACAATACCGCAACCAGCAAAGCAGGCATTATAACAAAACCCAATAGCGGTATTACCAACAAGTTAACCAGTGGAGAATACCAGACGCTTACCTGCTGCCAATGAATAAACAGCGGCAATAAAGCAATCCAAACAATCCACTGAGGCTTGATCCATAGCGAAATAACCCCTTTGACTGCCCGGCGATGACTAAAAGCAACTAATAGTGCTGCAACAGCGACAAAGGAATACCAAAACCCAGCACTGACCACGGCCAAAGGCTGCCATAACAATACAAAAACCAGCGCTACCCACCAGTAGCTGAGTGGTTGAAATTGCCAGCGCCCTGCGAACGCAATGGCACCAATGGTGAGCATGACCCAGGCCCGCTGAACAGGCAGTTGGAAGCCACTTAATAGTGCATACCCTGTCGCTAATATCCAACCTGCACCAATAGCCCATTGCCTAGCTGTAATAACTAAAGGTAACAGCCGCAGCTTGACTAGCCCTGAAGCCAGCAGTGCACCTAATAAGGCACACAAGCCAATATGTAGCCCCGACACAACAACTAAGTGAGTTGTACCTGTTTTATTCAACGCTTCCCACTGACCTGGGGTAATAGCGGTTTGATCTCCCAGCAGAAGTGCCAGCAATAGGCCAGCTGACTCACCATCCAGTTGAGAGATATAGTGTTGTTTCAGCTGCCAACGCCATTGATCAAATAACGTTAACCACTGACAGCACCCCAACAACTGGTTTTGCTGCCCCTTAGCCACATAGCCCGTTGCATCTATCCCTAGCCGTAATAAATACCCTTCATAGTCAAAAGCACCTGGTGAAGCAAAACCATGGGGACGTTTGAGCTTAACCAGCAGTTGCCAGTGCTGGCCAGGCACCAGCGCTGGCTGCTGCTGATACCAATACAGCCTTACTTTATCAGGAAGAAAAAAATTTTCCGTCATTGGCTGCTGAGCAGGGCTTTTAATATGAGTTACTTTAAAGTCGAAGCGATAGCCATGGGCTCTATGTTGAGGTAACCCAACAATATAACCACTGATTAGTAGTGGCTGTCGCTCAAACTGCTTTGGTAGCTGTTCTGCCAAGCCTATCAGCCCATAAGATACTCCCCAGCAATAACCCAAAGCTAAGCCAAATAAGCCAATTAACCAGCTATAATCATATCGCCAATGCAAAACAACTACTGCCACTAAAATGGCAAATCCAGCAACCAAGTACCAAGAAGTCAGCTGAGGTAAGTAAGCCACGAGTACACAGCCAAGAGAAAAAGCAATTAGACTGCTACGCATCTATAGAGAACCATTTAAAATAAATGCATAATACGCCTGTTTAAGAAGGCCTCGAAGTTAACATTTTTAACAGGCTGCTTACTTAGTAGTGATCTAGCAGAGCCCATCAATGCCCAAAAAACTATTTAAGCGCTATCTGCCCCATCCAGATACGATTAAAGAAAACAAATCTCTCCAGCGATTTTTAGGCCATCGAATTCATGACCCTAATCTTTGGCATTTAAACCGTCGCTCAGTGTCATCAGCCTTCTTTGTGGGTGTGTTCTGCGCGTTTATTCCTATTCCTTTTCAAATGGTCGTTTCAGCATTTCTGGCTTTTATTTTTCGCTGTAATTTACCAATATCTGTCGTATTAGTATGGATTACCAATCCAGTCACTATGCCCGCCATTTTTTACTTTACCTATAAAGTAGGCTGCTTCCTACTCAATACGCCAGTACTTGAGATTGAAATGGAGCTAACGACAGAGTGGGTTAGTAGCCAGCTGGCTAACATCTGGCAACCTTTGTATTTCGGCTCTATCATTAGTGGCACTGTCTTGGGGTTAGTGAGCTATTTTCTAATCCGTGTATATTGGCGATGGCATGTTGCTAAAGCTTGGCAGCACCGAAAAAAAAAGCGGAAAAGTCAACCTCATGACAGACACTGATGGCTTAAGCACTACACATTTCTTAACCCTTGAAGTAAATGCACTATGAATAAACGTTTTAACCCGAGACGTAAAAACCCCAAACAGCAAGGCCGCGGCACACTGGAAAATATTGTGACTGATGGACCTCATAACGAATGGTTAGGCATGCCGGATTACTATATCCACACCTTAACTGTCGATGGAGAGGAATATAATTATTTAAGCCCAGACGAAGTGCTTGATGTTAAGGTGGGTGATAAGGTCGTTTTTCGATACCAATTGGCTGGTAAAATCAAGCGTATTGATAAACGCTCCTTAGGAATTGCAATTGACCCAAGTACTTATTTAAACCAAACAACAGATGAAGACTAAATACCTATTGGTTTGCATAAAAAGTACTAACTAATAAAAGCAGAAGGCCGTCAGCATGATCACAAACGGCCTTTTTTATTTAACAAAAATTCTACTTATGCTTTTTACTGAAGCTTATTAACCGGAACTAATTGCCCATCTTCCAGCTTCAATACCCGATCCATTTGTTGAGCTAACCCCAAATCATGAGTAACCACCACAAATGCGGTATTCACTGTATGACTCAGCTCATGCATCAATCGATGGATGCTATGTGCTGTATGCTGATCCAAATTGCCCGTTGGTTCATCCAGTAACACACACTTTGGTTGAGTAACCAAAGCACGCGCAATAGCGACCCGTTGCCGCTCACCACCAGATAACTCACCCGGTTTATGTTGTAGCCGGTGCCCCAAACCTACTTGCTCCAACAATTTAATCGAGCGAGCCTTAGCCTCCTTAACTGACACTTCTTTGCGCATTAGCAGCGGCATAGAAACATTTTCAACCGCCGAAAACTCAGGCAATAAATGATGAAATTGATACACAAAACCTAAACTACGATTTCGCACCAACCCCCGTTGGTTTTCATTCAAGTGCGTAATATCCTGATTATCTAACAGCACAGTGCCATGTGAAGGCGTGTCCAACCCACCCAATAAATTCAGCAATGTGGTTTTGCCTGAGCCTGAGCTACCCACAATACTGACTCGCTCCCCTACTTCCAGTTGAAAGTTGATTTTTTTAATCACCTCAACTGTCGCAGGGCCTTCTTGGTAGTATTTGGCTAAATCCTGGCATACTAAGACTGGATGACTACTCATAACGCAAGGCCTCTGCAGGTTGGGTGTTAGCAGCACGGAAAGCAGGGTAAACAGTGGCTAAAAAGCTCAATAACAAAGTAGCCCCAGCGATCAGGCCCACATCCTGCCATTGTAATTGGGAAGGTAGGTAACTGATAAAGTAAACGTTGGAATCCAAGAACTGGATATTAAGCAAGTGTTCTATAGCTTTGATCCAAGCAGGCAAATTCAACGCAGTAATCACGCCTGTGACTACCCCAAGCAATGTTCCCAGTACGCCAATAACAGCCCCTTGCACCATGAAAATGGCCATTACTGTGCGCGTGGTTGCCCCAAAGGTACGTAAAATCGCAATATCAGACTGCTTATCATTTACCACCATGACTAGCGTTGCGACAATATTGAAAGAAGCGACTGCAATAATCAGGGTTAGCAGCAAACCAACAATGGTTTTTTCCATTTGAATCGCTTGGAACAAGCTGCCATGGGTACGAGTCCAGTCTCTCACGTAATAGCGCCCAGGCAGGTTACTGGCTACTTGCCAAGCAACTTCACGAGATTTAAATAAATCTTTGAGCTGTAAGCGAATACCTAGCACTCCCTGATTAATTCTCATCAGTTTGGCTGCATCTTTATAGTGGATATAGGCTAAACTGGCATCCAGCTCAGCACCGACTCGAAAAATACCCACTACATTAAAACGCTTCAGCCTGGGGAATACCCCAGCAGGATTAATTGAAGCCTCAGGCAAAACCAGGGTGACTTTATCACCGATGTTTACCCCTAATTGACGAGACAATATATCGCCTAAAATAATGCCAAACTTGCCTGGTGCCAGGTCAGTCAGTTTCCCTGCATCCAAGTGCTCATCAATAATTGAGACTTTACTTTCATAATCAGGGTTAATCCCTTGAATATAAGCACCTTTCACATGACCACTTTGAGTAAGCATGGCTTGAGTGCTGATGAAAGGAGCCGCCCCAACCACCTCTGGCGACTCTTCAACTTGCTTGATCAGCTCAGGCCAGTTCTCTATGGTACCTTGAGCCGTAGTAATCGTGGCATGAGGAACCATACCCAAAATGCGTTGTTTCAGCTCCCGGTCAAATCCGTTCATCACTGACAACACAACAATCAACACCCAAACCCCTAATGCTAAACCAAGAAAGGAAATCAGCGAGGTAAAGGAAATAAAGCGATTACGTCGTTTGGCTGCGGTATAACGCAAGCCAATAAAAAACGGTAATGGTTTGAACATGAAGTTTTTTGCCTTACAGACCAGATGTTTCCCAGTGAATTCTCAAGGATTGAGCATAACCTTATGAAGTATTCGGGCTAAAATGTTAATGGAGTTACTAAATAATTAACAGGGCGGTTATTATGCCAGAAGAACTGGCTGATCGGCGCGATTTTTATCGAATCGATGACACTGTAGCAATCAGCTACCAGGTGATGGATGCCTGCCACCAGCCAGACTCTAAGTACTTTCCTTTTAATAACGAAGCTGAAATCTTCCACTTATCCAGCAACCTACAAACACTAGAAAGTGAAGCTCATCACTTATTGAGAGTTATTAATGATAAGAACCGCGCGATTGCCCAATACTTAAAGAATATTGATCGACGCCTTCAACTGATGGGCAACGCCATAGCATCCTGTAGTACCGAATTGCTTAACCTGCCTAAACGGAAAGTCAGCCTAAGTGAAGGCGGCTTGAGCTTTAACCAGGCTGACTCGCTTCCCATCGATCAATACCTCGCCATTAAACTGGTATTGCTGCCAAGCCATGCTGGCTTGTTGATTACAGGGAAGATAGTAAAATGTGACAAAATTAAAACTGGTTATCACAACCGAATCACGTTTGAACATATACTTGAGCCCGATCGCCAGCTGCTAGCCAAGCACATCATTCAGTATCAGGCCAAGCAGCGGCGACAGCAATTGGAACAGTCGAAGCAGGAGTCGTCATCATGAAATCACTCATTCAGGCTACCCTCACCAGTGGGCTTATCTGCCTGGCATTTTTAGCTAATGCTCAAGAGCTAACCGTTGGCCAGCATGCTCAGGCCAGTCAGCAATCAGCCCAGCCAGGCCATGGCATGAAACAACAAGAAGTCGTTGCTAAATATGGTCAGCCCAGTGAAAAAACCTCCGTCGGTCAGCCGATCATTTCAACCTGGCGCTACGCTGATTTTACCGTCTATTTTGAAAATGATACGGTGCTACATAGCGTCGCGAACCGCTCATCACAAGAGTAACTGACCTTTATGAAATTAATTGGCCATCGTGGTGCCCGAGATGAGGCTCCTGAAAATACCATTGCAGGTTTTCGACATGCTATTAGCCTGGGCATATTCGACTTTGAGCTGGATCTTCGGCTAAGCAAAGATGGCCAGTTGGTAGTAATTCATGATGCAACGGTTGACCGCACCACCAATGGCAATGGTAAAGTCGCACGTTTAACGGCAAAAGAGCTGAACCAACTGAATGCACAGTTTGCCCACCCTCTTTGGGATCAGGCCTGTTCTGTACCATTACTCAGTGATTTATTGGCTGCCTGCCCTGAAATCAACAGTGTCCAACTGGAAATGAAAGCGGATAATCGCGCCGAAGCTTACGCTGTAGCTGAAGCAACTCATGAGTTCTGCCAGCAGTATAAGGGCAGTGCCACCCTAATCCTGACTTCAATTAACCGCCACTGTCTAACCACACTCGCTCGCCTGGAAAGCCCTCAGCCAAGGGGGTTAGTTGCGGAATACCTTTTCCCTCCACCCGTTCATACAGCAAAAAAACTTGGGTGCCAATACTTGTGCTTAGATCAGGCACTTTGCTCCTCCTCTCGGGTAAAAGCGGCCACAGATGCCGGCTTAATTGTATCAGTCTGGACTGTAAATGACCTGGATGTAGCAAGAAAGCTCGCGGCAATCAATGGTATCAGCAGTTTAATTACCGACCGTCCTAGTGAATTAATGACATTAGTTAAGGATGCGGCTTAAATCACCCCTACTTCCAGGCCAAGTGTCACAAAAGGGTATTGGAGAATAAGTATGAAGAATACCCTGTTACTTCATATTTTCCAGCTTTGACGACAGCATCCAGGTGAGGGCAAAGAAGGATTAATTACCTACCTAAAAAACTAAGAGATTACTGCAAAAGCCAGCAGATATGGGGTAGTAGGGTATTCAGTCGCTAAGGCAGGATGCCTTTTTAGTGCTTGATAGGCCAGGGATGGCATTTCAAGCGAGGCGAAGAATAACCTGCTAGTCCATATCAAACACCAAGCTAATTACAAAGACTTAAAACAACCGATTTAATCCATTCAGTGCTGCAACCCGATAGGCTTCCGCCATAGTGGGATAGTTAAAGGTGGTATTTACAAAGTAATTCAGTGTATTAGCCTCACCTTTTTGGCTCATGATAGCCTGCCCGATATGGACAATTTCAGATGCTTGATCACCAAAGCAGTGAATGCCCAGCACTTCTAACGTTTCTCGGTGAAACAGAATTTTCAACATCCCTACTGGTTCATCACTGATCTGAGCCCTAGCCATGGCTCTGAAATGAGCTTGACCAACCTCATAAGGGACTTTTTCTGCAGTTAATTCCTGCTCGGTTTTTCCTACTGAGCTGATTTCTGGAATAGTATAAATACCGGTAGGTACATCATTAACAAATCGCCAATCGTTATCCGCAGCAATGTTACCTGCTGCTGAGCGCCCTTGGTCAAATGCTGCACTTGCCAGGCTGGGCCAGCCAATCACGTCACCAGCTGCATAAATATTTTCAACAGAGGTTTGGTAATGCTGGTTAACTTCCAGTTGACCACGGCTATTTGGCTCTATCCCCACATTTTCCAGCCCCATCCCCTGAGTATTCCCCGTCCGGCCATTAGCCCATAGCAAAGCATCTGACTTTACTTTTTTACCAGACTTCAGATACAGCACTACCCCATCTTCAGTACCCTCAATTTTGTCATACTCTTCACGATGGCGAATTAGCACACCTTGATGGCGTAAGTGATAGCTTAGTGCATCGGAAATTTCATCATCCAAGAAAGACAACAAGTGTTCGCGGGTATTAATTAAATCAACCTTCACTCCCAGCCCGCTGAAAATAGAAGCATACTCACAGCCAATCACTCCAGCCCCATAAATAATAATACGACGCGGGGTGTGCTTCAGTTGTAAGATAGTGTCGCTATCGTAGATTCGCTCATGACTAAAATCCACATTTGCAGGACGATAAGGACGAGAGCCAGTGGCAATAACAATATCCTTTGCCACCAGCTGCTCAATCGAGCCATTATGCTGGACGACTTCAACGGTGTTTTGGTCAACTAAACGCCCATGCCCAAATAAAATGTTTATCCGATTCCGTGCATAATATTGGGTGCGAGACTTTACTTGCTTGCTGATAACGTTTTCAGCTTTTTTCAGCACATTAGGAAAGCTAAACCAACGAGGCTCTCCGATGGCCCGAAACATTGGGTCCGTGTTAAATGAAATAATTTCTTTAACCGAATGCCGTAACGCTTTTGAAGGTATTGTGCCTAAATGGGTGCAGTTACCTCCCACTAATGCAGACTGCTCTACCACCGCCACTCGCTTGCCAAGTTTGACAGCATTCATCGCTGCCCCTTCACCAGCAGGGCCAGAACCTAGCACCACCACATCATAGTTCGTTACACCCATGACAAAAAATACTCCAACATCAATTGATTATTACTGATTTATGCTTACTTATTGGTTGTACCAGCATCATAAAATAGCTCATCACCTTGTTCTGCTTGGCTGAGCTGCTGTTGCTTTTCTTTATCACATTTAGCCTGGTCACCACCGCAAATATCACAGGCGGTATCCATGCCCAACGCACTTATTCCACCACATGAGCCTTTGATGGGTTTCTTCGCCAAAATAACCCCAATCGCCATAGCAACCACAATGAGCAACATCAAGCAAAATGCCAGAAAGATAGTCATTTTTGATACCTCAACTAATTACGCTGACGGGCAAGATATGCCTTGAACGCTTCACTTGCCACTGATTTAAACCCTTGCTCTGTTTTGACAATAAAATAAGCTGCAATATTTTCTTGATTAGCAATTGTCAGCCCCTGGTCTGAGCCCAACACCATAAACATAGTAGATAGCGCATCAGCTCTTGCTACCGTGTCATCAATCACCGTCACTGAAGCTAATCGGTGGGTAATGGGATAGCCAGTTCGTGGATCAATCGTGTGCGAGTAACGCTTTCCCTCTGCTTCAAAGTAGTTGCGATAGTCGCCAGAGGTAGCCACCCCTTTACCATCGACCTGAACCACCAAGCTAGGCTCTTGCTGCACCATCAGTTTTGGTTGTTCAATACCAATTCGCCAATGTTCACCAGTAGGCTTAAGCCCTTTGGCTTTCAGCTCGCCACCTACTTCAACCATATAGCTGCTAATTGACAAGCCTTCCAGCGCCTTGGCTACCTGATCAACCGCATAACCTTTGGCAATTGAGGATAAATCCACAAACACTGGTTTACGCTTAGTCAGCTGGTTTTGTTCCTTATTGACCTCAACACTGTCATAGCCCACTTTGGCAAACGCGGCTTTAATCTGGGCCGCTGCGGGTACTTGATCTGGCCGGTGATCAGGACCGAAGCCCCATAAGTTTACCAATGGCCCTACCGTCACATCATAAGCCCCCGACGATAATCTAGAAAGCTGCTGACTAAGAGCCACCAGCTCAATAATATCAGCAGATAGAGCGTAGGGCTGATTAGTAGCAGCTGCATTGAACTGCATTAATTCCGAGTCATTAATGTAAGTAGACATTCGGGCATTAATATCATCCAACACCTGTTGTACAACTTGTTTAACCTGTTGCTGGGATGCTGCATTAGCATCTGCAATATACTTCACATGATACCGGGTACCCATGGTAGGACCCGTTACTTTTTCTACTTTGGCTGAATCACAGCCAGCTAAAACAAATAACAACCAAAAAACGACTAGTGAAAACTTTCCTGCTATCTTCACTATTTACCTCATAATCAAAGCCTGAAAAACAAAAGGGTTCAGAAGCCTACCTTCTGAACCCTTTTTGAGTACATCCAGTGACGGTTAGCCACCAAAGTCATCTAGCAGAATATTATCCCGCTCAACACCAAGATCTTCCAACATCTTGATGACTGCAGCATTCATCATGGGTGGTCCACACATATAGAACTCACAGTCTTCAGGTGCTGGGTGGTCTTTCAAGTAGTTCTCATACAACACCTGATGGATAAAGCCCTGATAGCCTTCCCAGTTATCCTCAGGTAATGGGTCAGATAACGCTAAATGCCATTTGAAGTTTTCATTTTCTTCCTGGAGCTTATCATACTCTTCTGTATAGAAAGCCTCACGAAGCGAACGTGCTCCGTACCAGAAGGAAATTTTCCGTTCAGAGCTTAGACGCTTCAACTGGTCAAAAATATGTGACCGCATAGGTGCCATACCTGCACCACCACCCACAAATACCATTTCTGCATCTGTTTCTTTAGCAAAGAACTCACCAAATGGGCCATACACTGATATCTTGTCACCTGGCTTCAGGTTGAATACATAAGAAGACATCTGCCCTGGGGGATGCTTAGTACCAGGAGGAGGAGAAGCAATCCGAATGTTGAACTTCAAGATACCCTTCTCTTCTGGGTAGTTGGCCATGGAGTAAGCACGAATAACCGTTTCATCTACTTTTGATTCATACTGAAACTGATCAAAGCGATCCCAATCCCCTCGATACTCTTCAGGAATATCAAAGTCTTTGTAATAAACATGATGGGGTGGCGCTTCTAGTTGCACATAGCCCCCTGCACGGAAATCTACATTTTCCCCTTCAGGTAGTTTCAGTGTCAGTTCTTTAATGAAAGTGGCTACGTTGTCATTGGAAACAACCTCACACTCCCACTTCTTCACACCAAAGAATTCTTCCGGCACCTCAATTTTCATGTCGTGCTTAACAGCGACTTGACAGGCTAGCCGCCAGCCTTCTTTAGCATCACGGCGGGTAAAGTGAGGCTCTTCAGTAGGCAGCATTGAGCCGCCACCATCAAGCACCTTACATTTACACTGGGCACAGGTACCACCACCACCACAGGCAGATGAAAGGAAAATATTTTGTGCTGCCAAAGTTTGCAGCAGTTTACTGCCCGCAGGCACTTTAACGGACTTGTCAGGGTCATCATTGATACTAATGGTGACATCACCTGAGCTAACCAGTTTAGAACGAGCAACCAAAATTACCGCAACCAATAACAGTACGATCACGGTGAACATGGTTACTCCGGTAAGAATTACACCCGTTTCACTCATCGTTCAAAACCTTCTTGTTGTGTCTTACAGCTGCACGCCTGAGAAAGACATAAACCCAAGTGACATCAAACCGACAGTTATAAATGTCACCCCCAGACCACGCAAGCCAGCTGGTACATCGCTATATTTCAGCTTTTCACGAATACCGGCTAATGCCGCAATTGCTAGTGCCCAACCTAAGCCAGCACCCACGCCATATACAGCACTTTCACCAAAGGTGTAGTCACGCTGTACCATAAACAGTGAAGCCCCCATAATGGCGCAGTTTACAGTGATCAATGGCAAGAATACGCCTAGCGCGTTATACAGCGCAGGCACATAACGGTCTAAGAACATTTCCAGGATTTGCACGATGGCGGCAATTACCCCAATGTAGCTGAGTAAGCCCAAGAAGCTTAAATCCACATCAGGCAAACCCGCCCAAGCCAAGGCACCATCTTTCAATACATGCTGATAAATCAGATTGTTAACTGGCACAGTAATCGCCAAAACCACGATTACCGCAATGCCTAGGCCAATTGCCGTTTGAATTTTCTTGGAAATCGCCAGGAAGGTACACATTCCCAAGAAAAAGGCCAACGCCATGTTTTCAATAAAAACAGCTTTAACAAACAGGCTTAAATAATGCTCTAACATTACATCGCCTCCTTAAACTGACTTTGTGGCGCCATTTTGAATTCAGGCTCTTCCACTTGGTCTTTTTTCCAAGTCCGCAAGGCCCAAATAAATAAGCCAATCAGGAAGAAGGCGCTGGGTGGTAGCAGCAACAGACCATTGGGCTGATACCAACCACCTTCATTCACTACCGGTAAAATTTCAAAGCCCAGTAACTTGCCAGCACCAAATAGCTCACGAATAGTGCCCACAACAATTAAGATGACGCTGTAGCCTAAGCCATTACCAATACCATCCAATAAGCTAGGTAGTGGTGGGTTCTTCATCGCAAAGGCTTCTGCACGCCCCATCACGATACAGTTGGTAATGATCAAACCAACAAATACCGATAGTTGTTTACTGATGCTATAGGCGTACGCTTTTAACACCTGATCCACCACAATCACCAGCGAGGCAATTACCGTCATCTGCACAATGATTCGAATATTGTTAGGAATATGATTACGAATCAGAGAAATCGACAGGTTGGAAAAAGTGGTCACAAAGGTCAGTGCAACACACATGACCAAGGTCACTTGCAAGCTTGTAGTAACCGCTAACGCAGAACAAATACCCAATATTTGCAATGCAATTGGGTTGTCATTGAAAATCGGCGTTAGCAAAATTTCTTTTGCTTTTACAGTCATTGTTATGCCTCCCCTTTTCTAACATTGGTCAGGAAAGGTCCAAAACCATTTTCGCCAAGCCAGAACTGCAGCAAGTTCTCTAAACCTCGGCTAGTTAACGTTGCCCCTGCTAAGCCATCTACCTGATGTTTAAATTTAGGGCTGTCTGGATTAGCACTCCCTTTCACCACAGCGATGTCCACAGTAAACTGGTCATTGAAGACCTGCTTACCTGGCCACTGTGCTTTCCACTTAGGGTTATCTACCTCACCGCCTAAGCCTGGGGTTTCACCATGATCATAAAAGCCTAAGCCCACCACAGTTTTAGTATCACCTTGCAGAGCAAGAAAGCCGTACATAGTTGACCATAGCCCATAACCATGGACAGGTAGGATCAGCTTATCCACTTTTCCTTGCTTCTCAACTAAATAAACAGTGGCATAGTGAGCACGGCGCTTAATGCTGGCAATATCCTGCTCACCACTTAATACAGTAGATAGCTTAGGATTCTTAGCTGCTGAACGCTGCTCGTAAGCTTGAGCATCAACTTCGTCAGTGAATTTACCTGTACGTAAGTCAACAATTTTGGTTTTGATTTGCTTGAACTGCTCTTTTACAGAGGAGCCTTCCTCCATCAGCCCAGCGATTTCAAGAATACTGCGTTGCATTGACAGCTTCTTGTTTTCAGTTTGAGCAGGTTTCAGGAACACTGCTGCACTGGACACCACAATTGAGCAAACCAAGCAGAGCAGTACGGTAACAATGACCGTCTTTTGGATGGTATCGTTATTAGCTGACATTGGCTCTTGCCTCCCGACGCTTGATATTGGCCTGAACCACAAAATGGTCAATCAAGGGTGCAAATAAGTTGGCAAATAAAATGGCTAGCATCATACCTTCAGGGAAGGCTGGGTTAATGACACGAATCAGTACCACCATCACCCCAACCAAGCCGCCAAAATACCATTTACCCTTATTGGTCATTGATGCAGACACTGGGTCCGTTGCCATAAAGAACATACCAAAGGCAAACCCACCCAATACTAAGTGCCAATACCAAGGCATAGAGAACATAGGGTTGGTATCAGAGCCGACTAGGTTAAAGAGTAAGGAGGTGGCAATCATGCCAATCATCACCCCAGCAACGATTCGCCAGGAAGCAATGCCCATTACCAGTAATACAATTCCACCAAGGGCGATGGCAAAGGTTGATGTCTCACCAATCGAGCCTTGCATAAAGCCAAAGAAAGCATTAGACCAGTTCAACTGCTGTTGTAAAGCATTCACTCCATCAGTCGCCGCTACACTCAAGGCAGTCGCACCACTAAAGCCATCAACCGCTGTCCACACCGTATCACCAGACATTTCAGCTGGATAGGCAAAGAACAGGAAGGCACGCCCAGTCAGTGCTGGGTTTAAGAAGTTTTTCCCAGTACCACCAAATACCTCTTTACCAATCACTACCCCAAAGCTAATCCCTAAGGCTGCTTGCCATAAGGGCACATCAGGTGGCACGATCAAAGCAAACAGTACAGAGGTAACAAAGAAGCCTTCATTAACCTCATGACCTCTAACCGATGCAAACAGGACTTCCCAGAAGCCACCCACCACAAATACAACAAAGTAAATGGGGATAAAGTAGGCTGCCCCATGAATGAAACAGTCCCAAATACTATCGGCAGAATAGCCAGCAAACATTTCAATAAAACCAGCACGCCAACCTTCAACGGCAGCAATGCCTAAGTCAGCCATGGCTGTGTTGGCCTGCAAGCCCACGTTGTACATACCAAAGAACATGGCTGGAAAAGTACAGAACCAGACGGTAATCATCATCCGTTTCAGGTCCAAACCATCCCGTACATGAGACGTCGTGGCGGTCACTTTACCAGGGGTATAAAAAATGGTGTCAGCGGCCTCATATAAGGCATACCACTTTTCGTACTTACCCCCTTTATGGAAGTTGGGTTCAATTTTGTCTAAAAACTGTCTTAGTGCCTTCATGATTAGCCCTCCACTTCAATACGCGTCAGGTTATCACGCAGGATGGGACCATATTCGTACTTACCTGCACACACATAACTGCACAGGGCAAGGTCCTCTTCATCCAGCTCTAAACAACCCAGTTGTTGAGCAACCACGGTGTCACCCACAATCAGTGCCCGTAACAGTTGGGTAGGCAGAATATCCAGCGGCATGACTTTTTCGTAATTGCCCACAGGTACCATGGCCCGCGCACTACCGTTTGTGGTAGTGGTAAAATTAAACAGCCGACTTGGTGATAACTTTGACAGGTATATGCCTAGTACAGAGTGCTTGTCTTTACCAGGAGAAAGCCAGCCTATAAATTCCCGCTCACTGCCTTCAAGTAAAATAGAAACTTGCACATGGTAGCGACCAAGATAAGCAAAGGCCCCTTTACCACTGCGGCCACCAAACACAGAGCCGGAAATCAGTCGGTTTTCTCCCACTTTTTGTTCACCAGCACACAGTGCTTCTAAGCTTGCACCCACTTGGGTTCGCACTAAACGCGGCTTTTCTGCTTGAGGGCCACCTAGCGCCACGACTCTGTCGGTATACAGTTTGCCTGTGGTAAACAGTTTGCCAATGGCAATCACATCTTGATAACCAATATACCAAACCGATTTATGGGCATGTACAGGGTCTAAGTGATGAATATGTGTGCCTGGCAAACCAGCAGGGTGTGGACCAGCAAAAGACTCAGTTACCACTTTAGCTTGCCCTGTTGGGATTTGCTTATCAGGTGCCTGACACACAAAAACCTTGCCTTCTGTCAGGCGACCAATTACTTCCAGCCCCTGCCCAAATGCCTCAGCTTGCTCTGTAATAATAACAGCAGGGTCAGCAGCCAGTGGATGGGTATCAATAGCAGTAACAAAAATAGAGTGAGGTATAGCATCTACTGTTGGTACTTTACTAAAAGGGCGAGTGCGAAAAGCTGTCCACTGTCCTGATTTAATCAGGTTATCAGTGACTTGCTCGCGACTTAGCGTAGCAAGTTGCCCAGCCTCATATTGGGCAAACGTTTCTTCTTCATCCCCTTCAATGTCGATGGCAAGCGATTGAAATACCCGCTTTTCACCACGATTAATCGCAGCAACTACGCCTGCTGCAGGTGCAGTATAAAAAATACCGGGGGATTTTTTATCTTCGAATAGAATTTGGCCTTTTTTGACACGATCTCCCTCTGCCACTTGCATGGTCGGTTTCATGCCAGGATAGTCAAAGCCAACCACCGCCACAGACTTCACTTGGCGGCCATCGTCGGCAATCACCTGCTCTGGTGAACCAGTTATGGGAAGATCCAGGCCCCGTTTGATATTGATCATACGTCGATGCCTAATCACTAGTTAACGATGAAGGTCAGCTCTCAATAGCCCTCCTTCACCAAACTGACATTTATTTGTTATTAGTTCAGTCTAGTGAAAATAAGGAATGTTGTATTAACTAAATATAAGACCAGTGTTTCCATCCCGTTTCTAGGGATTGGTGTCTTACACTTTATTGATACAACAAGCTAATTTTTTGCCCATCAAGCTATTGTAGAGTGTTAACCCAAGAAAAAAACGGCCACATTATAATGAGCGGCTTACAAAGATGCCACCTATCATCATGGTTTGGTTGGTTTTTTTTATTTAAGATAGAGCATTCAAGACTATTTTTTATCCAAACATAAAAAAACGCTCCATAAAGGAGCGTTTTTTTAGTCAGCCAGTTTACTCATTACTCACTTTTTGGCAACACTGGTTGGTTAACCCCTGCCAACATTTGTAGGACACGGTTAACCTGACAGCTATAACCAAACTCATTGTCATACCACACATAAAGTACACAACGATCTTCATCAACAATGGTGGCTTCTGCATCAACAATTCCCGCATAGCGAGAGCCCACAAAATCAGATGACACCACTTCAGGTGAGTTAACAAAATCGATTTGTCGTCTTAAGTCAGAATGAAGCGAGATGTGCCGCAGATAATCATTCAATCCTTCAACAGAGGTATTTTCTGCCAGGTTCAGGTTTAAGATAGCCAACGACACATTAGGTGTAGGTACCCGAATGGCATTACCTGTCAGCTTACCTTTTAGTTCTGGTAATGCTTTAGCCACGGCTTTAGCAGCACCAGTTTCGGTGATCACCATATTCAGTGCCGCACTACGACCACGACGATCACCTTTGTGGTAATTATCAATCAGGTTCTGGTCATTGGTGTAAGAGTGGACTGTTTCAACATGACCATTTTTGATTCCAAACTTATCATTAATGGCTTTCAACACAGGTGTAATGGCATTAGTGGTACAAGAAGCCGCTGAAAGAATCTTGTCATCATCATTGACTAAGTGATGATTCACGCCATAAACAATGTTTTTAATTTCACCTTTACCAGGAGCAGTCAACAACACCCGGCCCACTCCAGGACACTTCAAGTGCATACCCAAACCGGCTTCATCACGCCACATTCCCGTGTTATCCACCACAATGGCGTTTTGGATACCATATTCAGAATAATCGATCGTATCAGGCGAGTTAGAGTAAATCACCTGAACATAATTACCATTGATAATGAGTGCCGTATTTTCTTCATCAATGGTAATTGTTCCAGCAAAAGAACCATGGATAGAGTCACGACGCAGCAGGCTAGCCCGCTTTAGCAAGTCATTTTTGGCCCCACCTTTACGCACGACAATTGCTCTCAGGTTTAAGCCTTCACCACCACCAGCGCGCTCGATAAGAATTCGTGCCATCAGCCGGCCAATCCGGCCAAAACCGTAAAGTACAACATCTTGCCCTTGCTCTTCATCGGAGCCTTTCTTACCCACTACATCCGCAACTTCATTACGGACAAAGGCTTCCAGATCTTGGCCTTGACCTTGGGTTTTGTATTTGATGGCTAATTTACCAATATCAATCCGCGCAGGCCCCAGATCTAATTCAGTTAACAGTTTTAAAATGGGATAACTGTCTTCTACCGATAACTCTTCTTTCTCTAGCTGGCGAACAAAACGGTGGGCTTTAATGATATCAATAACAGAGCGGTTAATGACTGGGCGACTGTAAACGGAAGTAATAACATGGTTTTCCCGATACAGTTTTCCAATCAATGGAATCATTGACTCCGCAATGGCTTCTCGGCTTTTCCACTGACGGAAGTGATCGTTTTGCTGTTGCTTCACGGGTTAATACCTTTTTATACCTAAATGACTTAAGCTCAAACATACAGCCCCCTCTAAAAGCTCACTTTTATTAGAGGCATCATGATTTTTTTGATCATCAGGAAGCTTTTATTTCCTAGGGCTGATCAAGCCTTAGGGCTTCTTTAGTGCAAGGGCCTCTATTATCCTGGTAGTGACTTGCTTTCGCAACTGATCTAAAAAATGCTCGCCCTAGTTATCCTCAACTAAACTCTGATCAAAATCACAATAAACCCCGTTATCGAGTTTATCACCATCATGGGCCTAAGAATTATAGAACTCCTCCTACCAGAAGGATGTGAAGATAAAATAACAAGCATTACCGAAACCCTTCCTATTATTGATAACTGGCAAGGCCCCCCTCAAACCAAAAGGCAATGTTTTCGTTTCTTAGTAACGACGGAACAAACGGAAGCTATTTGTGATGCCATCCAAAAACATTTTGCTGGCTTTGAGCGATTTCGCATGATTATTTTACGAGCCGATGCCTCTCTCCCATTAGCAGAAACGCATCAGCCAAAATCACCAGGCCCCAAAAGTTTTTGGCATTACTTCAAGCCAGAAGGCAAAGAGCGGGTTAGCCGCGAAGAGATTTATCATGATATTGCCAAAGGCTGTCAGCTTAACTGGATGTTTATTGCCAATGTGGTGTTATCTGCGTTAGTGGCAGCAATAGGACTAATGCGGAATGATGTGGCCATTATTATTGGTGCAATGGTTATTGCTCCACTATTAAAGCCCAATGTAGCCATCGCGCTGGGCGTAATATTACATGAGGGCGGCTTAGCACTCAGAGCATTACTCACCAATTTATCAGGCATGTTAATTGGCTTAGTCATTGCCATTCTTATTGGGTTAACAATGGAAATTGACCCCACGATCCCTGAAATTAGCGCCCGCACTCATGTAGCCCTGGCTAATGTGTTATTAGCATTAGCTGCTGGTATGGCAGGTGCACTTTCTTTTACCAGCGGTGCAGCCAGCACGCTAATTGGAGTCATGGTTGCAGTGGCATTAATGCCACCACTTGTGACCATTGGGTTAATGATAGGAAGTGGTCATTGGCTAGAGGCCATGGGTGCAGCAGTATTATTTTTAGCCAATATTATTGCCGTTAACCTCTCTGCACTATTAGCCTTCAAATGGCAGGGGCTCCATCCCCGGCACTGGTGGCACCATGAAGCTGCCTGGAAAAATCTGAAGGCCAGTGTTGTATTTTGGGTGATGCTACTGCTCGCTATTTGTGCATTAATTGGTTTGTGGCTTGGGAAGATGAACTAACACATGCCAATGTTGCCGCTTTATCAGCCAACAGACGAGCTTTTCTATTTTGGGAACCATCCCGCTGCGGGGGTATTTTGCCTACCACACAGACTTGCTGTGCCGAGATTTTACTAACCACTAAATAGGATGTATTTTTTTCTGGCTGCTCAGGATTGTCGGCAACATTCAAGCGTACAATCATACTCGTCACTTGATCAGGCTTATCAGTTGGAAATCGCCACTCAATTTTTGAGCCCAGTTCACTAAAATTTGAGCTGACGGTTTCATTGAAGCGTAAAGGAAATTCCTGGTTATTTTTTATCAAGGTAATACTCTGCCGCAAGTCAAAATCAGTCACTTTGACCATTATATTGGCAAAGCCAGGGCAGGCTTGAATACTACTGTGATCATCACTTTCCAAGGTTTTACAATGTTGCTCGTCAATTGAGGTATAACGACTGCTAAACTGGCTCGATTGAATTTTCTCTTTAACTTTAGCGTTGGTTTGAATCAGGCTATCCAATATTTGCGGGCTTAATCTCGATTTGAGAGCTGCATGCGTACCATTTTGCTTGGCATCATTAATAGTTGGCGTTTTACAATGGTAAGGAATATTAGGAATAGCAACATCCAGTGTACACATAAAATCACCGGGTTTATAAGCAACCCCTTTTGCAGTCAGCACTTTAAACCAGTGATAACCTCCCCCTTCTGCTTGCTGAAATACCCCTGTATCTTGCAACAAATAAACTGGTACTATTTTGTTAAGCGCGAACGGCTGATTATAGGAAGTATCAGGCCCCGCTCGAAACCGCCCACCATAGGAAATCGCTTTAATTGGCCTGCCAGATAAAGCAGAATAGTTAATAAAATCCAGGTAATCACAAGGATATTCCTGTTGTGTGTTTACGTAACGCAACAAACCTTTTTGGCCTGAGGATTCGATTTCTAAGGAATTGTCCACAGAAACATAAGTATTATTTTTTTGCCAGCTAGCAAAGCCAATCTGCTTTCCATTCGCTGTTAACGAAAATGAGCCCCCTTCACCCAAATAGGCTAATACTGTTGTTTTATCAGTTACACAACGATAAGCAATATGGTCAAAACCACTCTCTTCTGAGTAAGCCAATGTGGATGAAAGAGCAGCGAGAGCGAAACAAGTAACTACAACCTTTCTCATAAATTATCCAGCTTATTAGGAATAAGCAATCATTATGACAAATTGCTTATGTCAATTAAACGTCAATTTTCTCTTGTCATCAGTTTGAAAAAGTATAATTTAATGTATCGCGTCACAAATCCAACGAAGAAAAGTATACATGTTATAGCAAAACCGCTATTGTCTTAGCCAATCATGTCAGCCTTCAATGATGAAGCCGTGATTAATCAGAGGAAGTAGCCCTGTTTTACAGGGCTCATTCTTTACTTTTCTAAACAATTACCCCTCACGATACATTACATCCGTTCGCATCACAAAGATATAGTCGACCCATTCAACATCCTCTGCGCCCAGCGATATCTCAGCATTATGGTTAAGTCCTACTGAACGTACCTCCCAACCAGACTGAGTACAAAATACTGTTTCGGCGGTTTGGCTTCATAAGGGCACCTCTAATAACTGTGTTAGCTTGCTTGGAAAGACAACCAGCCTTACACGTCGCAAACCGTCTTGTTCAAGACCCCGTCAGCTTGCGTAGAGGCCATAAACAATTATTAGAGGTGCCCTTTTATTTTGGCTATAAACAAAAAGTATTTTTTCATTTAAGTATGACTTAGAAAATTGTACTAATTGGTTTGGTTATTTAAGGCAGCAAAACCAAACTTGACTTGTTTTATGTGTGAAGATACTAACTCAATTTTATCTGTCCATATCCCACCAGTATAACCTTCTGGTAATTCTTTTATATATTCAATAGCATTAAACCCGGGAATACCATTAGTTGACATATCTGGATTGTATGGTCCAACTAAATAGTAATCCGTTCCAACGCTATCCATTCTCTCTTTAAATCTGTTAGGCCACCCCCATAAAAACTTTGCATAGTTGACTGGTATAAGAACAGTTGTATTTGTACATGCCTTTGTAACAACACCCGTCCAGCCGGTTAGCATGTAATTTTTAAGGCATTTTTTTACTTGTTTTTTTGTAAACACTTTAAGCCAAGAATAGTCTTCAGCTAGTTTAGCAATAGGCTTATCCCCTCCATAAAAGCTAAGATTATCTGCATTTTCCTTTTTCTCTAGCTCAAGATATTTCGCTAACATAACTGCTTCGTTTGGATCATTACTTTTTATATTGATAAGAAATTTTTTATTGGGAAATGCTTGAATTACTTGTTTTAGTGTTGGTATCAACCCTACCCCCATTCCTCTAAAAGGATAGTTTTTTCCACCATCATAGGTATAGTTATAACCAACATCTAATGTTTTTAAGTATTTGAGAGTCTGCTCTCTGGTAATACCACTCCCATTTGTTCGACAGTTAAGCGTCCAGTCGTGAAATACAACAAACTCACCATCTTTTGTAGGATGTATATCTATTTCTACGGTATCTGCTTTATATTCAAATGCTTTCGATATAGCCAATATTGTATTTTCTATATAAGTGTGGGTTGGTTTACTGATGCGGCTAGCCGTGCACTCATCCTTTGCTAAATTGGTTCTATCATAATTTTGGTATACTCCTCGATGCGCAAGCAGGTAAAAACCGCCATTACCTTTATCAGCTAGCCATGAAGCATTCATAATATACAAAATACTGCCTATCAGTAGTGTTATTATGAAAATTATCTTAGTCATAATAATTCATCAATCTCTTTTTTATTTATATTGTTTTTATGGCCGCCACTCATTATTTTTTCACCTACACTTTTTATACTACAGTAAGTCATAAGTTTCTGTTGCCTCACCATTATTCGCTCGCTCAAAGCTATGTATGTTAGCCCTAAACCAGCCATAAATACAAAGTAACCCCCTACGTTTCATCATTGTCAGAGGTTTCATCTCCCTCCCATCCAAGCTAAAATCTGCCCAATTGGATTTTTGCTAGCAGATGCGTTCATGAACGATACAAGACAATTACTGGCTATTGACTTACCCCGCAAAGCAGGTGATCGGCGGGTGTGGGGTTCGCTTTCTGGAGCAGGTATGGGGTTGGCATTAAGCCAGGCTTGCTTGCAACATGACTCACTCAGTTTAATGATTACTCCCAACTCAGCAGCCGCTGATCAATTAGAGCAGGAGTTGCGGTTCTTTCTCAAACACCGGGATGATATCGATATCCTAAACTTTCCTGACTGGGAGACCCTTCCCTACGACAGTTTTTCTCCCCACCAGGACATTATCTCCCAGCGGTTATTAACCCTTTATCGATTACCCACTATCAGTCGTGGGGTGTTAATTGTACCCATTACCACCCTGATGCATCGGCTCACCCCTCAGCATTATTTACACGGCAACAGTCTGGTCATCAGTAAAGGGGACCGGATGGACTTGGACCAACAGCGCCAAGTGCTGGAGCAGGCAGGCTACCGTTGTGTCGACACTGTTTATGAACATGGTGAATTTGCCATTCGGGGCGCTTTGCTTGATATTTTCCCAATGGGGAGTCAAGTGCCTTATCGGATAGACCTGTTTGATGATGAGGTAGATACTCTTCGTACTTTCGACCCTGAAACCCAGCGTTCTCACCAAACCGTTGACAAAATACAACTGCTACCGGCCAAAGAGTTTCCCCTCACCAAAGAAGCCATTGCAATATTTATGCAACGGTTTCGGGACACATTTGATGTAGATTTTCGCCAGTCCCCTATTTATAAAGATGTGAAACAGGGGCTTAGCCCAGCAGGAATTGAATACTATTTAGCCCTGTTTTTTGAACAATGTGCCTTATTATTTGATTACTTGCCTAAAGATACCTTGGTCATTACCACTGACCAAATTGAGCCAGCTACCCAACGATTCTGGCAAGATGCCAATGAACGATTTGAAAGCCGCCGTTATGACCCTGAACGCCCAATTCTTCCTCCCCATCAAGTGTTTGTGCCTGTTGAAGAATTAAACCATAAACTAAAAAGTTTCCCTCGCGTGGTGCTAGCAGATACGACAGCACCTAATAAAGCAGGTCATCTCAACTTACCCATTCACCCAGTCCCTAACTTGCCCGTGGATGCTCGCGCTGAACAACCATTAGCCAGTTTACAAACCTTTATGCTGGAGCAGCAATCCAGCAAAATTTTATTTTGTGCAGAGTCAGCTGGACGCCGAGAAACCTTATTAGCGCTTTTAACCAAAATTAATTGCCGCCCTGAACAATACGACAATTTGCACCAGTTTATGGTGAGTGAGCAGGCCATCGGGATTACCATTGCACCCATCGAAAACAGCTTGTGGCTAAACCAACCTGGTTTAGTGGTCATTGCCGAAACCACCCTGTTTGGCCAACGGGTAATGCAACGGCGGCGCCGAAAGAAAACCCAAGATCAATCTGACCAAATTATCAAAAACCTGACAGAGCTTCGCATTGGCGCACCTGTCGTGCATATCGATCATGGGGTAGGACGTTATCGGGGCTTAGAAAAGCTTAACATTGACAACCAGGACGCTGAGTTTCTAATGCTGGAGTATGCCAATGAAGCTAAATTGTATGTGCCAGTTTCCTCATTACACTTAATCAGTCGTTATACCGGTGCCGACGATGCATTAGCCCCTCTTCATAAGCTTGGTACTGACAAATGGAGTCAGGCTAAACGCAAAGCAGCCGAAAAAGCCCGCGATGTGGCTGCTGAATTATTAGATATTTATGCCCGCCGTGCAGCTCGTCAAGGTTTTACCTTTAGTAATCCTGACGATAACTATGAAATGTTTTGTGCTGGCTTTCCGTTCGAAGAAACTCCTGATCAACAGACAGCCATTGAAGCGGTTGTAAAAGATATGACCGCCAAGCAACCCATGGATCGACTCGTTTGTGGTGATGTAGGTTTTGGTAAAACAGAAGTAGCCATGCGTGCGGCTTTTTTAGCTGTACAAAGTCAAAAGCAAGTCGCGGTTTTAGTCCCTACCACCCTACTAGCCCAACAACATTATGAAAGTTTTAAAGACCGTTTTGCTGATTGGCCAGTGAATGTGGAGGTGATTTCCCGCTTTAAAACCAGCAAAGAAACGCAAGTGGTCCAGCAGCATGTAGCAGAAGGTAAAGTGGATATTCTCATCGGCACTCACAAACTGCTACAAAGTGATCTTAACTTCAAAGCGCTGGGGTTATTAATTATTGATGAAGAACATCGGTTTGGGGTACGACAAAAAGATAAATTAAAAGCCCTTCGTTCAGAAGTGGATATTTTAACTTTAACCGCCACCCCCATTCCCAGAACTTTGAATATGTCTATTGCCGGTATGCGTGACCTGTCGATTATTGCTACGCCACCTGCCCGTCGTTTATCTGTTAAAACCTTTGTTCGCCCTTCAGATAAAGCTGTCACTAAAGAAGCCATTTTGCGGGAGTTATTACGTGGCGGCCAGGTGTATTACCTGCACAATGAAGTCAAAACTATCGAAAAAACCGCCACCGAGCTAGCGGAATTAGTGCCAGAGGCCCGAATATCCATTGGTCATGGTCAAATGCGCGAGCGCGAATTAGAGCAGGTCATGTCAGACTTTTATCATAAACGCCATAATGTATTAGTCTGCACTACCATTATCGAAACGGGTATTGATATCCCCAGTGCTAATACCATTATTATCGATCGGGCCGATAAATTTGGCTTAGCCCAATTACATCAATTAAGAGGCCGAGTAGGACGCTCCCATCACCAAGCTTATGCTTATTTACTCACCCCTGCCTCCAAGAAAAATATGACGGCAGATGCCGCCAAACGATTAGAAGCCATTGCCAATGCCCAAGAGTTAGGTGCTGGATTTACCCTGGCCACCCATGATTTGGAAATTCGTGGTGCGGGTGAATTATTAGGTGAAGAGCAAAGTGGGCAAATTCAGTCGGTGGGTTTTTCCCTTTATATGGAAATGCTCAACCGTGCCGTTAAAGCCATTCAGCAAGGTAAAACCCCTAATTTAGATAAACCATTAGACCAAGGCCCGGAGGTTAACCTCCGGTTACCTGCATTAATTCCCGATGAATATATTCATGATGTTCATACCCGACTGATTATGTACAAACGGATTGCCAATGCTATGTCTGAATCAGAACTGGATGAACTACAAGTGGAGCTGATTGACCGCTTTGGTTTATTACCTGAAGCCACTAAACATTTATTCCGTATTACTCAACTGAAATTACAAGCTTCAGAAATAGGTGTCGAGAAAATTGATGTAGGCGCCGAAGTGGGTAGACTGGAATTCTCTGCCGAGGCGAAAGTCGACCCATTAACCATTGTTAAAATGGTGCAAAATCAACCACAACGTTACCGTTTGGAAGGCGCTACTATCCTGAAATACTTTGAAACCATGGATGAGCCTGACCAACGATTAAAATACACAGAAAGGTTATTAAATGAATTAAAACCTGCTGCCTGAGGGCTATAATTTAGAATGTGTAATCCTAGTAGCTTATAGTGGGTGTGGATAAGTAATACAGAACCTTATGAGGCATGGATGCCGATTAGAGCATCCAGGGACGGACTTGCTGCGTGTTCTGTATTGCTTATCTAGACCCGATAATTGCAACATCATCCAAGTAAACGATAGAAAAGTTAGTATATAGAGTTAGCAAGGAATGCTAAATGGTTAATAAAAACCGACTGGTGATTCATTTAATAAGCACAGCTTTTTTTCTGTTAAGTACTTGTCACTCAACTGCTCAGGAAAATCATTTTACAAAGCAGCCTTTTCAAGTGGAAATGATCGTTTTTCAGCATGAAGCCTTGTCTGATGATCGTTGGTGGCCCCCTATTCAACTGAACCCTTTTGCTCAATTAATCAATCCACCCACCCACCATTACCGTTAGTGATATTGAGCGATTAAATACGATACATACCAACCAATTGACGGATAGCTTGCAAAAGCTTAAGCAAAGTAATAAATATAATGTTTTATTTTATTCCAGTTGGCAGCAGCCGATACAAACCTCACCCATTTCATCTCCTACCCTATTAAAAGCTGGGGGACAATATGGTGAACACCACGAGTTAATTGGCAGTGTTGGCCTAGTGGCAGATAAAGAGCTACGCCTCACACTTGATTTTTGGTGGCGAGAGTTCGACCCAGTGCAACCTCACCAGCGGGAGCAGGTAAATCCCCATCATCTGATAAAAGCCGGGCCGGAACAAACGGAATACCAAATTAGCCGAAATTTTCATTTACGCCAGCAACAGCCACTCAAGCCCAACCAAATTTATTATGTCGATAGCCCAGTATTAGGCATGTTAGTGTTACTTACCCCTAGCCAACCATAAAAAGTTGCTAAACTTATTGAAACGCCAGTTATTGAGAAGTAGGAGTAGCAACCATGTTCCGCTCATTTATCCAGTGCATGCTATTAATCACTTGCTTAACAGGAGCAACTGTGTGGGCTGCCGATCCCCTGAAATTAACCAACGGTGAGTGGCCACCTTATTTATCGAAAGAATATAAACACCATGGGCTTATTTCTCATATTGTGACCGAAGCCTTTAAACAATCTGGGGTAACCGTTGAATATGGCTTTTTTCCCTGGAAACGGGCATTTAAAGAGGCACAAGAAGGTAAAAAGTGGGCAGGGTCAGTGGTTTGGACTAAAAACCCAGACAGGGAAGCAGATTTTGTATTTAGCGATACCGTTATCGAACTTAAAGAAGTGTTTTTTCATCGGAAAGACCTCCAGTTCGACTGGAGCACGATGAAAGACTTAAGCAAATATAAAATTGGCGCATCGATTGGTTACAGTTATGGCGATGCATTTGCTAAGGCTGAAGCAGATAAACTCATCAACGTTGCACGGACAGCCAAAGATGAGACCAGCTTAAAAAAATTAGCCGCGGGCCGGATTGATTTATTTCCTGCCACCTTAGAAGTAGGCTATGCATTAATCGCAGATAAATTAGATGAGGCTTCAGGTAAACTTCTAACCAATCACCCTAAGCCGTTACGAGAAACCAGCTACCATTTAATTCTCAGCAAAAAAGTAGCCAATAGCGAAGAGCTAATCAAAAAATTTAATGAAGGCTTGGCAAAAATCAAAAGCTCTGGTGTTTACGATAAAATGCTAACAGATAGTATTGATGGTAAGTATCGCCCATAACACAAACGGATAGTAAGTGAAAAACCAGTAATAGGGTTACTCGTTAATTGGTTGATATTCACTACCCTTTGGGTGAGTCGGCGTTGATGCCAGCTGTAAATTTCAAAGTGAGTCATAATCCGACTTGGCCTTGACCAACTAAGCTGATAGCATACTGTACAAAACAACAGTATTAAGAGTATTACAAGAATACAGTATGCGCTTGTTTATTGCCGAAAAACCCAGTTTAGGCAGAGCCATTGCCGATGTTCTCCCCAAGCCCCACCAAAAGGGAGATGGTTATATCCAAGTCGGCAATGGTGATTGCGTCAGTTGGTGTATTGGTCATTTACTCGAACAAGCTCAACCCGATGCCTATGACCCTGCCTATAAGCAGTGGAAGCTGGAGCACTTACCAATTATTCCCGCACAATGGCAGCTAATACCTAAAAGCAAAACCAAAAAGCAGTTAGGTGTTTTACGTAAGCTGATTAAGCAAGCGGATCAGCTCATCCATGCAGGAGACCCTGATCGCGAAGGCCAAATTTTAGTCGATGAAGTTATTAATTTCATCGGCGTATCAGAAAACAAACGCTCAACTATTCAACGCTGCCTAATTAGTGATTTAAACCCAAACTCTGTGCGTAAATCATTGGCTAGTTTGCGTAATAACAAAGATTTTATCCCCTTAGCCACCTCTGCCTTAGCAAGGGCAAGAGCCGACTGGTTATACGGCATTAATATGAGCCGCGTCTGTTCGATTCAAGGCAGAAAAGCGGGTTACCAAGGGGTGCTTTCTGTTGGGCGTGTACAGTTTTCCTATATCTCTCTTTTGTGTCAAATCAATATAACTCATTGATTATAATAATTATTTACAATTGTAAAGTTGTCATTTTAGGTTGACATTGAGCAACTCTCTAAGATGCATCTATATAGAAGACATGAAAATTAACAAAAGCGAGACTATATGTTAAGAATTTATGACCTAAGAGACTATAAAAAACCGGTGACTATGGATGCAGTGTTAAGGGATACATTGCTGAAGGCTTTACAAAACAAGGAAGGTATAAATGAATCAAAAGCAACTAGACTTTTATTTTATTTTGAAATTTTTCTTGATTGCTTTGATTATTACCTTTCATTTATTGACTTAAATCGTAATTTAAGTGAAATCTATATAAGATTTTTTGTATTCATATATCAAGAATGTGATTTAAGTTCATCTGGCAAATACTGTATAGTAAATGATTACACCGATGCAATTCATTTGATTTATAGAAATAATAAATTAACTCCACCAGATTTACCCAAAGTGTATGATAATAGAATATCAGATGATATTAAAAAAGCTTCTCAAGCGTTTGACCATAAGAAGATAAATATTGAAAAACTAAAGTATTATCATGGGTGGCATGCCACCTCATCAGATCATAAGAAGGTTAAATTATACCTTCACAATTTTTATCTACATTTTGGACTTGAGCTGACAGAAACTTTATCCGCTTCAATGCAACATTTGTATATCAAGTATCCAGCCTCAACAGCTAAATACAAGGCAAAAGTATTTGTTATGTTTTTAAACTGTCTTCCAATACTTTTTAAAAATTCTGATGAATTTTATATTGGTGGAAAGTCAACAAATGTTGCTAAAATTGTTGAACAAGTTTTTATTATTTGCAAACTTGAAAATAAAATAAAAGGCAATGACATTAGATATTTTTACAAAAACTGGTCTACTATTGTAAAAATAGTCTACGACACCTTGATTCAATCTAAGATTTGGTGTCAGCCACTTTATGAATTGATTGTTCCAGAATTTAAGTCATCATCAAAAACATTTAAAACTCACAGGAAAATTATAAATGGAGAGGTGTTTTCACGAAAATTAATTACAGATATCCCACTTTCATATACAGACTCACAAGCTATGGAATCACTGTTAATAAGTTTGGAGAATGATATATCTCATGTTGTAACAGCTTGCAAGAAAGCAGTAGATGTGATCATGAAGGGGTATTCTATACGAGATAAATTTGCTTCACAAGGAGTTGCTAGAGATTTCAAACGTAACCGTCACTTATATAAATATTATACCGACATGTCAGAAGAAAAAAACCAATGCGCTACTTGGGAAAAATATAACTATAATTTAATTAAAAATAACATTAGCATATCTACTTTTCTTGGTATTTCAGGAATAACTACTGACTTTATAAGAAAGTATTCAATTGTGCAAAATGATATGCTATATCCATTCTTATACCTTTTGGTTTATGAACACCCTATTATTACAAACTCATGGCTAGAGACATTCAAGTTATTTGATAAAAATGGAAATACAGTCGGGTTTATAGAAAGTAGTGATAGCAAGTTAGCTATTGGTAACAAACCGAGACGATCTGCAAAAAATGCTGAGCAAAAAATAGTTTTAAATGAACGCTCTGAATACTTATTTGACTGTTTGATTAAATTGACTTCTCAAGCTAGAGGCTACTTAAAGCAATGTAATAAAGATGATTATGTATATATTCTTTTATCAGGAAATAGTTTTGGAAAACCCTCTCGAGTGAAAAACTTAAGGGCTCAAAAAGTATTTTCTAATTCCACTCTAAACGATTATTTGTTGGCTCCTAGCAACTATGCAGATACTGAGAGAGCAAAAACAATACTTTCCAACCTAACTCTCTCACGGTTTAGAGCAAGCTGTGCTGTTCAAGTTTACTTACAAACCAACAGTATTGAAGCAATAGCAGAGGCACTAGGCCATAAGAAGCCATGCCCTAGGCTGCTTGAACGGTATTTGCCTGACCCAATTTTAAAGTTCTTTCAAGAAAGATGGATTCGAATTTTTCAAAATGCAATAATATTTGAAGCCATGAAAAATAGTGAGTATTTATTCGATGCTATTGATATAGACGAAAAAGCTTTAGATAAATTTCTCCTAAATCACCGGCTTAAACCATTACCTAAACATATTCTTCAGGGTAAATTGGATGATATCTCACCTATTTTCAAAGAAAATAGAAGTAATAAATTTTCTAATGATAAGCTAATCATACCCTTATCAACATCACTACTGTCAGTTTTGAAGTGCATTGTCCATCTGGTTGAAATAGCCCCAGCTAAAAGTAACAAAATAACTAGAACAGCAAAAGAATGGTACCAGACTGCAAGATATATTATTAATTCTTTGGATGAAACCCAAAAAAGGCGTGCTGACCCAGACCTTCAAGCTATCATCGAGTCTTCCACTAATATAGATCCTTTACTAATAAAAATGCAAGGGGCTATCTATGAGTGTTGAATTAGTTAACAATAACTTTGACCTAGAAAAAATAACTGATGCAGAGTATGCTGAAGTTAAAAAGCTTATATTGAGCATGGATCTTAAGCAGCGCTCTAGTTTTCTAGAACAACTATCAGATGATGAAGTTTTTAGAGATGAAATAACACAGCCAATCTGGCTTGTTTCAAACTACTCAGACAATGTTTGGATATGTGACCTTAAACAAAAAAATGAAATTATTCTTGATTTCAGAATTTACTTAGATGATGACTCACTGCTGACCGATACAAAAAATTTTAACTTGCTAAATACATTCAAATTTTATTTATGTGCTTTGACATCTCGCCGTTTCAATGGAGGGAAGTACATGAAGTGGATTCAAATAACTAGACATTTTAAGAAAGGTGTTGTCTTAATTGATTCTCTACTAACTCGCTCCAAGCAGTATCAACTAGGAAAATTTGGGCTTGAATTAATTGGGAGGAATGAAATTATATCATTACTAGCTGATATTTATCATGGCTGTGGCTCCATCGGCGCCTATAGGGTTTTTGAAAAGGTTTCCTGTTTTTTTAGAGAAAAAATAAAATTTATAGACATTAATACTATTGATAAATATGAAGATAACTATCCTTTAATTAGGTGGAAGCCAAATCACATGCTCCTAGACTTATCACATGATGAATTGATTAAAGCTAGAGTTTGGCTATTAAATAATAATTTTTTTTCATTATCCCAATGGGGTTGGCATCAGCGGTAATATTATTACAAAAAAGCTCTATAACCTAATATTCTCCAACACTCTTAGAATTCCTTATAACACAACAATTCCTACTGAGTTGCGTATAACACCAATAGAGTGGTCAACTACTGAGTATAACTCCGTTCCTATTTTGAATGATAAAGAGGAAAGTCATTTAACCCCACATTCGTTACAGACTTATATATTTTCTTTACAAAAATTATCAGTTTGTAGTGGAAAACAGTTCTCTGAAGTTTGCGACGAATCTGCCTTTGATATCAATACAAAGGATATTATACTTGAATTTGATAAAATTAATGGCAATGGGCGATTCAGAAGTGTTCCTGCAATCGTTGTCTTTGAAGCAATGCGTAACGGTTTTGAATTTTGTTTCAAATATGCCGATGATATTCTTAATTCTTTACTAGGTGTGTTAGAGTCAGCCAGCAAGAAAGGTATTATCACCAATACAACGTCTAAAAATATGGATGAGATAATAAAAAATAATATTTCAAGCACTCTCCAAGCAATGGGTGTAAAAAAATATACCATTGGTTATAAGAATAATAATTTTGAAAACTCATTTGATCACCTTAGATCCGATGAAGGGCTTATTGAGCTATATGAAGTACTTTTAGGTTCAATTTTGGTCGTTTTGGGTAGCGTTGCTGCTCGTAGACAGGGAGAGATTATCGATTTACACGATGATGCACTTATTCCTGACATAAACCCCAACATACTGAAAAACAAAAACATTAATTTTTTTCTATCCTTTTATAATAGAAAATCAGGGGATGAAACAGACCGTGAACGACTTTCTAGGCCTATTCCTAGGTCAGTGGCGGGACTTATATGGAAGCTAAAGTTGTTCAAGAAAAACCTTACTGATAAGAAATTAATTGAACCAAGCCAGTGCCTATGGGTACTCTTTAAAAAGAAATATATAGCTAGAAAATCATAAAGTGACATAGTCGATTCGCTCAATAAACAGGCTGTATCTGAGGGTAGAGGCATTCTATTTATGCCACATTATAGATTTCCAGCTATACCCAAGAGAAAATCTTCAATACAGATACATCAAATCGATGTTTAAATATTTTTTGTGATTATTTTGAAACACCAACTATAAAAGCAAAAGATGGCCAGAAACATCGTTATTACATTAGACAACATCAGCTTAGAAGATTTTTCGCCATGGCATTCTTTTGGGGGTCAGGATATGAAGGGTTAGGGACACTACGCTATTTTCTTGGTCATACTGATACAGAGCACCTCTATCACTATATCACTGAAATTGTACCAGGAACCGTCTTAAGAGGTGTTCAAGCACAACGTATTTTATATGGTTTAAGTGCTGATGATATTGAAAGCACAGATAAGTTACGCATAATTCTTAAAAATCGTTTTGGCGTGTCTGATGTCGAGATCAGAACCCTACAGGAAGCGGTTGAGTTTTTGGAAGAAGATTTTATCAATGGTCATATTGATACCATTCCATCAATTAGTGAACTAAAGGAACGGCTAGAATCCAACATATTTCAGCTACTTGAAGAAGATTTTATTCGATTGGAACCACAGTTTTTAAAGGTTGAAAATGAACAAGGTGAAGTAGTAGATAAGATTCATCTAACACTGATAGTAAGAGAGATAAATAATGTGTGTGTCTAATACTCGGATTAAATCTATTCAGGCACTAGAAACTCTACTGCTAAATATTGTAAATGATCCAAAAGCATTTTTAAAAGAAAAAGGATGTATAGCTGCTTTGAAATCACAGCGAAAGCTATCTGCATATCAGAATGATGACTTAGCCATTTACCCTTGCGCATTGAATACGCTCAAAGCCAATGCAGATCAGTTATTAAGTCGTGGCTATTCAGGATTAGACGGGCTTAGACTCCATGCGCTTGAAGCTATCGAGTCAGCTAAGCAGATAGAGACAAGAGGAAATAAGACTACTAAAAAGGGAGCTATCAATTTATTGAAGGAAAAAGAAGCTGAAATTGTGTTGCTACAACAGCAAAACATGCATTTAGTTTTGATCTGTCAAGAGTTAAAGAGAATAGCACATACTTATGCATCTAGTGGAGATGAAAAAATTCAAGCTCTTTACAAAAAAGATATGAAGAGAATAAATTCATTACTTTCTCTATCTCATCCAACTCATACTTTGTAGGTAGGTAGTTTTTTGAATAAAATAAAACAACTGTTCTCAATTTTACCTGAAAGCACTAGCCTGCCCTATTTTGTCGATACTACGACAGGTGAAGTTGTAATGAGAGAGGCAGCTAATCTTCCATTTTTAACCTGGCCCAATAAGGTTCCTTGTATAGAGGCAAATGCTTACATGCTTAAACTTTGGTCTCAACATCTTAGCAGAAGAACCAGGGGAGGAACTGTAGCAACTTACGCTAAGAATATATCACCATTGATCCGGTTTTGCTTTGATAATCAAATCAGCTTTATTGAGCTAACTGACAATAGATTCACTCAATTTATCAATGGGCTAAGCATTAAGGATAAATCCGGCCAGATCATTAGAACAACAAACACGATCCTTAATATAGGACGACGTTGCATTGATTTTTTAAACTTCATTGGTGAATTTCATTCCCATGAAAACTTCATTGGTACAATGAACTGCTCTATTGTAGTGCAAAGAAAAGAATTTAGTATTAGCACCAAGGCTAGGCTTATAAAAAAGAAATATTGGCATCACTCATCCTTTCCTCAACCTAGTCCGGTCAAGACTCGTAGCCCTATCAGCCTAAACATTATTAAAAAATTAAAACAAGCTGCTATCCAAACAGTAGACAAACATATTAGGCTCAGAAGAAAGATCATGATCTACGCCTATGAAGTGACTGGGGGAAGGCGTATTGAAATAGCTAATATCAAGACAGAGGACATCAATGAGGCCTTAAATTCAAGTGAGAGTTCACCATTACTTAGTATGATAACAGCAAAAAAAGGCACACCAAGATTGATTCCAGTACCACGTGGATTCCTTCAGGAATGTCTGTTTTATATGGATTTCTCAAGAAAAAGAGTCATACGCAAGACAATAGGAATCAAAAATGATCATGGTTATCTATTTATAAATCATCAAACCGGAAAACCTCTTACCCCAGAGACAATGACAGGGGAAATGAATCGTCTTTGTAAATCAATGTCCATTGACTCAAGCTTAGGTCATGGACATCTTTTTAGACATGGTTATATTACTCGGATCATGGTCGACTTAATTAGCAGGCATAATATAAACAACAAAGATGAGTTTAGGCGTGCACTACTCAATGTAGAATCTTTGAAACTAGAGCTTCAACAGTATACAGGCCATAGAAACACATCATCACTAGATACATATATTGATTTAGCTTTTCACGAAATAACAAACTATAAAGAGACGATTGATTCAGTATTGCTTGCTAGGTCAGCAGAAATTATGCTTGATAGACTGTTACAGACCACTGATGAAGCTAAATACCATCAGATTATTACTAGAGATGTCATTGATACTATGCAAGAGATAATTTTTCAGTTTCGAGATAATGTGTTAAGCACCAATTAGTTTTGCCACTTCGGTAGCTAAGTACTATGTTGTGTCATCATGAGTTTCTAGCAAGCCGTCTAGTTATTTATTTTTATTCTGGTTATCCTATATGTCACGTCTTTTCATTGCAGAAAAACCCAGCCTAGCAAGAGCAATTGCCGCAACATTGCCTAGCCCACAAAAAAAGGAGCAAGGTTTCATCAAGTGTAGTAACGGGGATGTTGTTACCTGGTGTATTGGTCACCTACTTGAGCAAGTGGAACCCGATGCTTATGATGAAAAATATAAGCGCTGGTCGCTTACTGATTTACCAATAATCCCGACACAATGGCAGCTCAAACCACGAAAATCTGCATCAAAGCAGCTTTCTGTTATTCGTAAACTTCTTAAAGAGTTTGATCAAATCATCCATGCGGGTGACCCAGATCGAGAAGGCCAACTATTGGTAGACGAGGTAATTGACTACTGTAAGGTAAGTAATGCAAAGAAAGATCAGATTCAACGATTATTGATTAGTGACCTGAACTTGCCCGCCGTCAAGACAGCCTTAAATCAAATGCGCAGTAATCGAGAGTTCATACCACTGTCTATTTCTGCCCTAGCTCGATCAAGAGCCGACTGGTTATACGGTATTAACATGTCCAGAGGCTATACCTTACTGGGGCAGAAGGCGGGCTATAAAGGAGTTCTATCAGTCGGAAGAGTTCAATCGCCTCTGGTTGGCTTAGTTGTGCGCCGTGATGAAGAGATAGAGAACTTCGTACCAAAAGATTATTTCACACTTGATGCGATCATACCTTACCAGCAAAATCCCATGATAGAGATTCGTGCCCGCTGGCAGCCCAGTGAAGCTTGCAAGCCCTGGCAAAACGAAGAAGGAAGAGTAATTCACCGCAAACTGGTAGAAAATGTTGCTTCAAGAATCGCCGGTCAGCCGGCCCATGTTATTGAATCTGAACAGAAACAAACTAAACAAGCCCCTCCCCTACCTTATTCGCTATCTTCGCTTCAGATAGATGCCGCCAAACGATTTGGCTTGAGTGCTCAACAAGTGTTAGATACTTGCCAGTCCCTCTATGAAAAACATAAGTTGATTACCTACCCACGCTCAGATAGCCGATATTTACCTAATGATCATTACAAACAGTCAGAGCAAGTGCTGGATGCCATCGCAAACAATGAACAAATTCTTAGTAACGCAGTTGTAAAGGCAGATAGACAGCTCAAGTCTAAAGCATGGAATGATAGTAAAGTAGATGCACATCATGCCATTATTCCTACACCCAAAAAGCAGTCCCTAAGTGGCTTAACTGCCAATGAATTAAAGATTTACCAGCAAGTAGCAAGGCAATACATCATTCAATTTTACCCTAGTGCACGTTATGCAGAATCCAAGTTAGTTTTTGATATTGCTGGTGGCTGTTTTATTGCTAAGGGGCGTGTACTTATTGATGCAGGCTGGAAAACATTGATTGGCAAAGAAGGTCAAGATGAGCATCAAAACAGCGTACCTGCAATTAAAAAGGGGACGGAATTACTGTGCCGTGAGGGTGAAATCAAAGATCGAAAAACAGAACCACCGAAGCCTTTCACTGAATCCAGTTTATTACAAGCAATGACAGGTATTTCTAGATTTGTTGCAGATAAAGATCTAAAAAAAATCTTGAGAGAAACTGATGGGCTTGGCACAGAAGCAACAAGAGCAGGCATTTTAGAAACGTTGTTTAAGCGAGGGCTATTAGCACGTAATGGAAAAATTATTATCAGCACTCCGGCAGCAAGGGGGCTTATACACGCATTACCACTTGAGGCTACATACCCAGATATGACAGCCCATTGGGAGCATCAGCTACAAGCAATGGCAGAAAAAAACCAGGCCTATCGACCATTTATGGACGCGCTCGAACAGAGAGTACAAACTCTTATGACAAAGATTAAAATGGGCGATGTCCCCGAATCTTTACGTCATCTTCCTCAGGTTGAGCCACCTAAATTTAAACGTAAAAGAACCAGTGGTAAGCAAAAAACTAAAAGAAGAGCCAGCTCCACGAAAGCTTAGCAACCCTCAACTATGAGGACTCAAAAGTGGCAAGTGTAGTAGGCTTATTGACTTACTAACTTGCCATAAGCTTTTTATTCAGTGCCTGTTAACTCTACTTGAATTAGTGAATAATAAATATTAAAAAAGCATCTAACACTGAAAAATTGGTAAGATCAGATTAAATAAAAACTTGCTATAAGTCATTAATACTCACTTCCTGCTCACTCTGCACTTTGCGAGATTCAATAACTGCTGCAAGCTCTGCATCTTCTAGTTTATCCATTAACAGCTCATAAGCTTCAGCTGGAACACAATAAAATACTGGCTGATTATGATCTAGTACGACGACAGCTTCCCCTTCAGCTTGTTCAACCACTGCCATGGGGTTCTGCTTAAAGTCTGTAATACTGACTGAAAAATCTGCAAATATAGATTTAACTGTTTTCATTAAGATAGCTTTCCAGATAAATACCTTTATTTTACACTAACGTTTATTGCGGCTTAACTATCATGCACTGACTGATACTGAATAAAAAGCCTTACTGTTTCCAATACCTCGGCACCAGGCATGGGAGTCACACTTAACATCCATCAGTAACAAAGAAGCCAGCTATAAAAGCTTTATGGAGCCGATGACAAACACCCTTCATCAATTAATTACTCAGGTAGATGTGAGCGCATTTAGTCAGCTAAAAGGGAAAGGCCAAGCACCCAAACAATCCTATACCAAACCCTTAGTTCAAACTGGATATACTCGTTTTGGCAAGGCATCGCGCTCTTAATGACCTATCTCCTTTCATGGCGACTCTAGGGGCTGGCTTGTTTTTGAAAGAGCAAGTGGGCTTATACCACTACATAATAGGGGAGCACATCAGCAAAGGACCAGCCTACACAACCCTCTTCATTGGCCCAACGGTCATAATCTTGAGGACAACCACGCGTGAATATTTCAGCATTGATTGAGCCACCACCACCGAGAACTCGCGCCTGCGCAAATGGGATTTCGCGATTATTGAGGTGAGATTGAGGCGCCGTTTTGTAACCCCATGTCAAAGGCCCGCCTTTCATTTTAAGAAAACCAACGGGAATATGGATGTAAGGATTGCTATCTACGGGTCCAGCTTCCAGCAACAACACGCGAGCATCATTTATTTCACTTAATCGCCCTGCCAATGCACTACCAGCAGACCCACCACCTACTACTATGTAATCGTACATCTTTAAACTTACCTGTTTACTTTATTAACTGAGGGGTTTCTCCACTCTGTCGTCTCTAGTCGTATTTTGCTGCTGAAGCCACTATTTTTATAGCGTTAAAAATTCCAAAACAATTGCGAACAATACAGAATGGCTTTTTAGCAGCAACTGTAGAGCAAGGGTCAACAGACCCTAAATGCTAGATGCAACAGAATCCTTTTTTTCACCAGCATTTTTAAATTGCTTACGAAAAAAACTTTTATTTTCGGTGATATACCGAAGCCGCAAGCTGACTAACAGCGCAATCAGTGCTGTGCCCAAAATCAATGCATACCAAAAGCCTTGTACTGCCTGGCCTTTAAAAGTGCTGAAATAGGAACCCAAAGGAAACACTAAACAAAAATACCCAATAATATAAATTAAAACGGTCAATGCGGTATCATGGTAACCTTTTAATGCCCCCACAACCCCTACTTTTAGAGCTGCAAAAAAATGCAAAATAGCCACAAAAAACATCAATGGGCTGGCAACCTCTAAAATAGCTGCATCATTGCTGTAGAGCATGGGTATTTTTTGGGAAAATAGTAAAACCACCGCCATAAACACAAACCCTATTAATGCAGCAAGTTTCACTGCAAACCAACTGCGCCGAGCAGCGAGCTGCGGCTCTTTTTGCCCTAAGGTCTGTCCTGTTCGTATCGTGATGGCAATACTGATACCAAATAATACCGTTAGCAAAAACTCTGACACATTAATGGCTATCTGGTGGGCAGCAATCAGGGTTGGGTCGAGATGGGCAATCGATAAAGAGATAGCGGTCATAATACTCAGTTCCGCAAAAATCTGACCACTAATCGGTAAACCAAGCTTTAAAAACTGCTTCAGCTGATTAATTCTGACTGCCAGGTAAAAACGAAATAACCGGAAATGGGCGTACTGTTTTAAATAGTAAACAAACAGTGCCATCAACATAAACACTGCCGTAAAGGTAACTCCCCAGCCACAACCGATCCCCCCTAGCGGCTCCAGCCCAAACCAACCATAAATAAACAGGGCGTTAACAGGAATATTAAGCAACATAGCTATCAATACGATAAACATAACAGGCTTTGGTTGGCCGATGCTATTGAAGAAGCTAATTAATAACTGCACTAACATCATCGCCGGCATTCCCCAAGAAATAATGTAGAGGTACTGGCTGATTCTATTTTTTAGCTCAGGAGAAACCTCATACCATTGCAGTAGAGGCTCAATATTTTGAAAGCAAAAGGCCATAACTAACCCTAAAGCCAAAGCAACCCAGAGCGCCTGGGTCATTTTGATAGCCATACGATCATATTGTTTTTTGCCGAAAAAAAACGCCAGTTGCGGGGTTAACGCTGATAAGACACCCGTTGAAATATGCACTAAAAAACCAAAAATATTACTGCCGGTGGCGACTGCTGCCAGGTCAACCGTACTAATTTGACCCGCCATCACAATCCCGATAAAACCGATAGCAACAAAACTAAAACGTGAAAACATGATGGGCAACGCCAACAAACCCAATTGTTTTATTTCAGCTTTGGTCGATAGATAATTCCCTGTTCTAGAGAGCATGTGAACACACTTCCTTTTCAAAAATAACGGCCATTGCTTTCACTGCAGGCTCTTGGATCATCGTGTAATGGGAGCCTTGGATAGGGATAAAGCGGGACTGCGACGGCTCAAGGTATTTATTCCAAACAGCCCGATGGGTTTGCTCGATGGCAGGAAAATACTTTTCCCCAGCCGCTTGAAAAACCCAAGCCTCACCAGAAAACATTTGCTTAGCCTGGTAATGCTTAAGCGCATTCAAGTTCGCCAGGTTGATATCAAGCAACTGCTGTATTCTGTCAAGGCCCACGTCACCCACCCAAGCATTTAGCAAAGCATCCTCCCCCAAAGCAGCAATCAATGCCTGTTGGTTTTTGCCCTGATGGCGACTGGCAAATGTTCGTAAAGCCTCGTCCGTAATATTGGGATTCAGTTCTTTAACTAGGTGAGTGAAAACAGACAGGTCAGATAAACGCTCCTGGGCATCCAATAAACTTGCCGATATAGCGTCTGACGTGGCCTGTTGTGTCAGCAGTTCAATATGCGCTTGAAGGTAGCTATCGATCAGCACCAATCGCTTCACTGACTTACCTTTTGCCTGAAGCTGGCACGCCATTTCATAAGCAATAACACCTCCCATGCTCCAGCCACCTAGCATAAACTGGGCCTGGTCTGAGTGGGCTAATAATTGGTCCACATAAAAACTGGCCAGTGCTTCTACCGTTTTCAGTGGTGGCTGTTCGCCGTAACTGCCAGGCGGTTGGAAGGCAAACAACGGTTGCTCATTGCCAAGCCTTTGGCTTAAAGGAATAAAGGCAAAACTATTTCCTCCAGCCCCGTGTACCAAGTACAGTGGCGCCTGTTGACCCGCTGGCTGAATAGGCACTAGATACTGATAAGGCTGCTGCTTTTCAGCTGATGGACTTTCCAATGAGCGGGTGATTAACCGGGTCATTTCAGCCAGGGTTTTGCATTCAAGCATCACTGATAATGGCAGCGCTAGCCCAAATTGCTGGTTGATCCGCGCAATCATTCGCACGGCTAAAAGCGAGTGCCCTCCCAGCTCAAAAAAATCATCTGCCATACCCACTTTTTCCAGCGCTAACATATCACACCACAGCTGAGCCAACTGACGTGCTGTTTCGGTACTGGGTGGTAGATACCGCCGCTTACTAGCCAGTGTTACCTCCCGTTGTTTCAGCACTTTACGGTTAGCTTTGCCATTGGCAGATAGCGGCAGCGTATCCAATCGAATAAAAACGGCAGGGACCATATAAGCCGCTAGTCTCGCTTTGGTAGCCCGCCTTAAAGCGGCTTCATCAGGCACAGCCTGTGAGCTGTTAGCAGAGGGTTTTAACGTATAGTAAGCAACTAATTGGGTGCTGCCATTGATGCTTTTTGCTACCACAACAGCTGCATCGACTCCAGCTTGCTGATTAATCACGGCCTCAATTTCCGCACACTCAACCCGAAATCCGCGGATCTTCACTTGATCATCGATACGCCCAAGATACTCGATATTTCCATCAGGAAGCCAGCGGGCTAAATCGCCAGTTGCATACATTCGACTAGTGCCGTTAAACGGGT
Source organism: Spartinivicinus poritis (assembly GCF_028858535.1). Taxonomy (NCBI): domain Bacteria; kingdom Pseudomonadati; phylum Pseudomonadota; class Gammaproteobacteria; order Oceanospirillales; family Zooshikellaceae; genus Spartinivicinus; species Spartinivicinus poritis. The sequence continues at coordinate 62,063 of NZ_JAPMOU010000012.1, read as the reverse complement.
TTTCAATAAACTTTTCTTGGGTTAATGAAGGCAAGTTGAGATAGCCTCTGGCCAGCCCTTCACCGGCAATGAACAGCTGTCCAGGCACCCCAATAGGACAGGGTTTTAACTGGCCATCCAAAAGATAAATTTGCGTATTGCTAATGGGACGACCAATAGAAACACCATTAGAATAGGCTGTTTGACAGGCCCAATAGGTAACATCCACCGCCGCTTCGGTGGGACCATAGAGATTATGTAGTTCACAGCCCATCCACTCCAGGCAGTCCTCCATAATATCCCGCGCTAACGCTTCGCCACTGCAAAAGATGCGTTTTAATGCCATATCCTCGGTAGACAGGGTTGCCTCCTCCAAAAAGACGCGCAACATGGAGGGGACAAAATGCAGGGTGGTGATGCTTTCCTGTTTGATGATGTTTGCCAAATACTGGGGGTTTTTATGCTCCTGGGGTTGTGCAACAACTAGCCTTGCCCCCGTCATCAACGGCCACAGGAACTCCCATACTGATACATCAAAGCTATAAGGGGTTTTCTGTAATACCCTGTCCTCAGCCGTTAGCCCATACTGATTTTGCATCCATACCAGGCGATTGCAGATAGCACGGTGCTCTACCATCACCCCTTTTGGGTTGCCGGTACTGCCCGAGGTATAAATCACATAGGCCAAGTGTTCTGGACAGACATTTTGTTGGATTTTGCTGTGCTGTGCTTGGATCAGTGGCCACTGGGTGTCCAACGCCAACACCGACGTCTGTTGGCTACCAAGGTCTTTGATACGTTGAGAAAACTGATCCTGCACCAGCAACAGCGCAACCTGACTATCCTCCAACATATAGCGGATTCGCTGTGAGGGGTATTCAGGGTCGATCGGCAAGTAAGCCCCGCCGGCCTTTAAAATACCTAAGATAGCGATTACCATTTCCAGGGATCGCTCCATGCAGATCCCCACTAAACTATCTGGCTTAACCCCCTGTTGTTGGAGGTAGGAGGCCAATTGGTTGGCTTTGCTATCCAGCGCTTTATAGGTGAATTGCTGACTGCCAAATACCACAGCAATGGCTTCAGGGGTTTTACCCACCTGCACTTCCACTAGGGAATGAATGCACTGATCCCGAGGATAATCCCTTTTCGTGTTATTCCACTCCACCAGCAATTTGTTTCGTTCAGCGCTGGTTAACCACTCATAGTGAGCCAACAGTTGATGACTGTTTTCACAAACAGCCAGGGCTAACTGTTGATAATGCGCCGCTAACCTTTCGATAGTTTCTGCTTCAAACAGGTCTGGGTTGTACGACAACTGCAATGATAATGTTTTTCGGTGTTCAATCACCTCAAGTCCTAGATCATCTTCACCTTCCTGATGCAGCTCTGAATATAGCGAGATATTGGGATAAGCTTCCGTCAAGGTATCCTGTGCTTGCAATGATAAGAAGCTTTGCAGCACAAAGGTGGTCTGAAAAACTGGAGCATGATTGTCCGGCCGTTGCATATTCAGGTTTGAGACCAAGGCTGGGAAAGGATAACGGGCATGATCCATAGCATCAGCCACAATAAACTTGAGAGTCTCCAGATACTCTGAAAATGAGTGGCTACCATCCAAGTGACTACGAATAGGCAACAAATTGACAAAATAACCAACCGCTTTTTCAAAGCGTCGCTCATAACGCCCGGCAGTGGGTATACCAACAATAACATCCGTTTGTGCGGTATATCGATGCAAGAGGGTTTTATAAACAGCCAATAGCACAACAAACAAACTGGTTTGTTTCGCTTTCGCCAATTGACGCAGTTGACCCGTTAACAGGGCAGGAAGCTCGACTAAATAAGTAGCCCCGGTATAGGTTTGTCGCGCCGCTCTAGGCTTATCTAGAGGAAGCTTCAAAACCGGCAGTTCCCCTGTCAATTGCTGCTGCCAATAGGCCAGATTGGCTTTACCCGCTGCACCTGCCAGCCATTTTTGTTCCTCATCAATAAAATCAAAATACAACGGTTTGTCATGCGCTGATAAAGCAGGCTTTTGGCCCTGCCGGAAAAGCGCATAAGCCGATAAGATGTCTTCGATTAATGTCAATACAGCAGTGCCGTCGATCACAATATGATGGACAGTGATCAATAAAATCGCTTTTGCCGGTGCAATGATAAACAGATCAACGCGCATCAGCGCATCACCGTTAAGATCAAATGGCTGCTTAAATCGGGCCTTAACCCGTGACAGAATTTCCTCATCAGTCAAATCGGCTGCGGAGGTTTGCTCAAGAGATGTTTGTTTAAAAAACAACGGTTTTTCTGGGTGAATAACTTGGTATGGTTGACCGTCAGCATCGGCCATAAAGGAGGCTTGAAGAATTGGATGCTGTTTCAGCACCCATTGGCATGCTTTTTTTAAACTCTCAATACAAAGCTTATCGTGTATTGTCAATGCAATGGGTATGTTATAGGCGCTCATCTCCGGGTTAAGCTGCTGCAATAACCACAAGCCTTTTTGCCCTTCGGAAAGCCCATGTGACTGGGTGACTATTGCTTCATTTGCTTCACTGTTAAAGGGTGTGACCTGATCATGATCTTCAACCGCCCCAGCATTCTGGGTTTCCCGTTCTGCCCTTTTAGCTAATAGTAACTGGGTGATAGCAGCAATTGATGTATGTTCTAGCAACTCGCGATGAGTTATGGTGATATCTAACGTTTCCTGCAAACTATAAGACATCTGCACCGCAAGCATCGAGTCGAAACCAAGGGCTGGCAAGGGTGTATTAGGGTTGATCTGCTCTATAGGAATTTGCATAACAGCTGAAACAATGCCGGTTAGGTGATCCTGCAGCAACTTCTGGTCAGAAGGTATAAATCCCGTCAACAATGGCTGAATAGGCGTCACTTCAGGTATCGAGGTGATATCACTCGTTGATGAACCGCCCGCTTCTACCCAGTAGCGCTGTCTTTCAAATGGATAGGTCGGTAGTGCCACTCGGCGAACAGCGCTCCCCTGATGAAGACTCTCCCAGGGGAGCTGCCCGCCTTGAACCCAAAACAACGCTAATTTTTCCAGGTTGTTTTCTGCCAACAGCGACTGCAACATGAGATCTGCCGTTTTACCAGCAAATAATGCTTTCACATTGGCCGGGGTTGCTTCAGCACTACCAATAAACGTAGGGAATAAAAAATTAGCAGGCGGAAAGTCAGAGGACAGGCTGAGCCCCGCTTGCAGACAGTCCTGCAATGCTTGACTCAGTTCCTGCTGAGTTGATACCACTATCGCTAGCCGGTAACTCATCGCCTCACGCCCGACTTGTAGTGTATAGGCGAGGTCCCCCAAACTAGCTGAATCAGTTACAAATCCAGGTAGCTGGTCATTGCTCAACTGAGCTTGAAGATGGTTGTAAAGGTTTTTCACCATCTCTTGCAAACGCTCGTGGTTTTTCGCTGAAAGGACAATAATCTGTTGCGTCACTTCCCTATGGGTTAATTTTTCCCTTGCTGGCTCTGCCGCCAAGTATTCTTCAATAATCAGATGCGCATTTGATCCAGTGGCACCAAAAGAGCTAATGGTCGCCCGGCGTGGCAATGTGTGTTTTTCACCATCAATTGCCAAAACCGGCTGTTGCCACTCCCTTGTTTCCTGCTGTAGATAAAAAGGTGAGTTATCAAAGCTGACACTCGGGTTTAAAGGGGTTGCTTTAATTGAGGGGACTAATTGCTGATGCTGTAGCTGTAGCACTACTTTTGTCAGCTGTGAAATTCCAGAGGCCGCTTCCGCATGGCCAATATTGGATTTAACTGAACCAATCGCGCAAAAATGCTGATCTGCTGTAAATTGTCGAAAAGCTTTATTGAGTGCACTCAATTCAATAGGATCACCCAAGGATGACCCATTAGCTGCTGATTCAACGTAACTGATGGTTCTAGGGTCAATGCCCGACTTAGTAAAGTTATCCTCAATCAGTTGTGCTTGTGCGCCGGGGCTGGGAACGGTTAATCCCTGGGTATACCCGCCATGATTGGTGGCTGAAGACTTTATTACAGCTAACACCGTATCTTGGTTTTCAATGGCTGCAGCAAGTGGCTTCAGCAGTACCGCTCCCACAGCCTCACAGGGAAGATAACCATCACCATCGCCAAAGCTTCTACTGTCAGGGCCACTACCAACCATATGAAATCGGCTTAAAGTGATGTACTTCTCTGGTGTTAATGAAAGGTTGACTCCACCGGCAATGGCAAGCTGGCATTCACCCTTGATTAAGCTTTCGCACGCCATGTGTATTGCAATCGTCGAAGAAGAGCACATCGTATCAATAGCAATACTGGGGCCCTGAAAGCCAAAGAAGTGGGAAACACGGTTAGCAATAGTGGCATAAAAAGAACCCGTATTGCCGTACTGCTGATACATGGCTCCTACAAACACGCCGATATGGCCCTGATGCCGCTCTTGCAGCATGGATTTGGTATACCCAGCCGTTTCTAGGAGATTCCAAGTGGTTTCCAAAAAGAGCCGCTCATTGGGGTTGAGCAACTTGGCTTCACTGGGAGAAATATTAAAAAACAGCGGATCAAACTGATCCACCCCGTCAATAAAACCACCCCACTTGCTATAACTTGTATCTGCTTTGTTTTTATCTTTATCAAAATACTGGCTGTGATCCCAACGCTCCTTGGGAATTTCAGTAATACAATCTTTGCCTTCACGTAAATTGTGCCAATATTCCTCGATATTGTTTGCCTGGGGATAGCGCCCGGAGAGAGCAATAATCGCTATATCAGACGTTGTTGGCTCAACCACTGATGCTAACGGCATCGCTTGTTGGTTCGCTTCAGGCTTTTCGAGGGCTTGCGGTGGTGCAGTTGGCTCTACATACTTCACTCGCTGTTGACCGGAGTGAGCTTTTTCTCTGGCTAAATAAGCTAAAAACGGCGCCTGATGTACTTCACTAAAATAGGCACTCAGTGCCGGTATATTTTCGTATTCAAAAAACAGCGTTGGAAAAAGCGCTATGCCGAAATTCTGCTCCAAGTCTTTAACAGTCTCAATCATGGCATTGGATTCCAGCCCCATTTCCATGAAATTTTTATCCAAAGGGACCTGATGCTTTTCCACGTTTAATAACGGTGCCAAGGCAGCTTGCAACAACACTTGAATGGCTTCAACCAACTCCCCGCTGTCACTCGCACTTGTCTGAGCCAAGGGAGCTTCTTTTTTCACCGCCGTATCAGGTATTGCTACTGACTGCACTGAAGTAGTTTCGACACGATCGCCTAACCAATAGTGCTTTCGCTGAAACGGTGTCAATGGTAAAGGCTGACGGGTCACTGTTTGATGACTTGGCGCTTCTTCCAAAATCATATGGCAATTGGTGCCACCAAAGCCAAAGGATGAAATGGCCGCACGCCTCACCCCGTTTTTTCCTTCCCAAGGCGTTAGCGCTAAGTTGGGATAAAAGGGTGATACCTCAAAACCAAAACGAGGGTGGGGTTGTTCGCAGTGCAACGTAGCCGGTATTTGACGGTGTTGCATGGACAATATTATTTTAATCAGCCCAGTAATACCCGCTGCAGTCATAGTATGGCCCAGGTTAGACTTTACCGAACCAGTGGCACAGTAACCTATCTCCTGGGTGTACTGTCGATACACCTCCGTTACCGCTTTAATTTCGATCGGGTCCCCTAACAACGTGCCAGTACCATGAGCTTCCAGATAAGTGATGGATTCTGGGCTCACCTGGCTTTTATCCAATGCTGCCTGAATAACGTCTTTTTGCCCTTGCTGGCTAGGTACCGTCAGCCCCATGGTTCGGCCATCATTATTCACCGCCGAGCCCAAAATGGTCCCCAGAATTTGATCGCCGTCGCTAAGTGCCTGGTCGTAATCCTTAAGCAGTACCAGCCCTGCCCCTTCACCCAAGACAAATCCCTTGGCGCGTTGATCAAAAACGTAGCTTTTGCCATCTTCGGCTAACACTTTTGCCCGGCTGAAAGCAACATGGGCAAAAGAGTCAACCATAATATAAATCCCACCCGCGACGGCCATCTCGATTTCTCCAGACTGAATCCGCTGGCAAGCCTCATGGACAGCCACTAATGAAGAGGAACACGCCGTATCAATAGCGCTGGCTTGGCCTTTCAAGTTATAAAAATCGGCTACCCTGGCAGCAATCATATTGCTGATATTACTGACTACGATGTGCTGACGGGCACTATCAGGCACAAACTGGTAACCATTGCGAGCATAGTGGTTATCCTTAGCGCCAATAAAAACGCCAGTGCAACTACCTGAAAGCGCTTGAGGTGTGAATCCCGCCCGTTCAAATAGCTCTTGGGTGAGTTCCAGCATGATCCGCTGTTGTGGATCCAAGGTTATCGCTTCATCTGCTGTTATTTTGAAAAATTCAGCGTCAAAGCCAGCAACATCATCAAGGTAGCCGGCATGTGTGGTATAGGTTTTTTCGGGGTCGTCTTTGTTGTTGCTTAAAATGCTATCACTATTCCAACGTTCGGTATGGCTTGCGATCAGGTCATTGCCCATTGCCAGGTTATGCCAAAACTGCTCCAAGCTTGATGATTTGGGGAGACGGCACGCGGTACCGATAATAGCTATTTTATGCCCTGATTTTGTCGCCGATTTACCCAGATGCTCTCGTCGCCTTGTTGTTGCCTGCTGATGCCATTGTGGCGGGGTTTGCTGTCGCTCAGATGGAGATGATTTAGTAGGCAAGTCGGACGGGTGAGCCACATTAACAGGCTCTGTTGTTGTCGCAATCCCCTCTTCAATCAAATAGCCTGCCAGTGCACTGATCGTCCCATATAAGGCAATACTGTTTGGTGACAAGGTGGTGCCATAGGTCTGCTCTAGCTTATCGAGCATACGCATCATTAAAATAGAATCCACACCGTAGTCACTAAATTCGATATCAACATCGAGGTCGTCGGGTTTAACCTTCAATAGCTCGACGCAAACTGCAATAAGCTGTTGCTCAACCTGATGTTGTGTGAGTAGCTGTTCAGACTGAGCTTGTTGCTGAGACACTACCCTTGACTCTTCCGAAGCCGGTAACGCTTCCTCCGACAATAGCTCTGATAGCGGCTGCTCATTAGCAGCTGGTTGCCACTGAAACGTTTGCCGGATTTTCGTCGAGTTACCCTGGCAGACCAACAGGGAGTTTGCTGTACCCAGCAACAACTGGCTCAGGGCATGCGTACCGGCCTGGGTAACTAAAGGTTTCATACCGGTTTGTTGAAACAGCCTTGTTTCGGCTGATTGGTCTATCCGCATCCCACCTTCTGCCCACAGTGGCCACTGGATAGCATGGTAGTGGTGGTAGTGGGCAAAGGCATCTAAAAAGGCATTGGCACCAGCGTAATCCGCCTGCCCTGGATTACCAATGACACCGGTAATTGATGAGAAAAAGACGACAAAATCCGGTTTCAGGTTAAGTGCCTGTAAGCTTTGATGTAAATACCAAGCCCCCTGGACTTTCGGTGCCATGACCGCGTCGACTTCCTCAGTGGTTTTGTTGAAGATAACGCTGTCTCGGATAACACCCGCACTATGGAGAATACCGTCGATTCTGCCGTATTTTTCCACAATGGCTGCTAAAGTAGCTTTCACCTCTGCTGCATCGCCCATATCACAACAGCAATACTCACCCTGAAGTGAAGCTTTAGGCGTTTTAGCACGCCCCATTAAAATCACTTGTGTGTCTTCAACCTGGTGGAACCAATCAGTAAATAGTCGGCCTAGCCCACCAGCCCCCCCAGTAATCAAGTAAACCCCACCAGCTCGGATAGGGAGGTTTTCTGGGTGAGATGCCGCTTGAGGAGCCACCTCACCCAGCGCTTTAACCTGCCGCCGCCCCTCCTCCAAATAACGCACCTGTACAGCCTCATCGGGCTGTGCCTGAATCGCTCTCGCTTCTTGCACCAATATTTGTTGCAGTTTCGGCTGGGCCAAGGCAGATATTGTCATCACTCTCCCCTGGATCTTGGGGTTTTCCAGTCGTGCTGTCTTTAATAAGGCAACCAAGGGAGCATAAGCATATTCTGGAATATCTTCAGCGACAGTAAACAACAGCAACTGCCGGTCTGTTACTTGATTGCGGAGCAGTGTTTGGATGCACTGCAGCTGTGTTTTAAAGAGAGTCGTAATGTCTGACGGGCCAATACTGTCAGATACTGAAAGTGGAATGTGCTGAAAGGTAGGTGAATAGGAGCTGTTTTGCTGTTGGTCGGTAGCCAGACTACTGTCTTGCCAGCTAGTCACTGCATATAGCACGTCGCTATCCGCAACTTCTCGCTTGGCCACTTCACTGTTGTTTTGGTTATTGTCAATCAGCTTATGACTAGTCACATCACGAGCAACTTGTTGAGCAACAGGCTTGAGAATAGTTTGTTTGCCAATCAATTCAGTTAACCGTAAACAAACCTGGCCCTGCTCATCTAACAACTGGATCGTCAATTTCACGATACCATCAGTCAGCGCCCTGCCGGAATGATCAGTTGCCGAGCTGCTGGTGTTCAGACTATAAGTCACATGGCTGTAAAGGGTGCTAGGCAAATGATCAAACAGCGCTACTTGCTTCAGGGCAAACGGAATATAAAGCCCCGAGGTACTGTTATTCAGCTTGTTATCTAGCCCATTGGCTAGCAAACCAATACTGGCCTGTAAGGCAGCATCCAGTAAGCCTGGATGCAACCCAAAGTGTTCGCCGTGCTCAGCTAAAGCAACCTTAGCAATAGCTTCTGTTTCGCTGAAATGTAGCGATTGTATACCCTGAAAACCTGGCCCGTAATCCAGACCGCTGCGCCGAAATGCCTCGTAAATGGCTGCTGGTGATTGAAATTGCTGACAGCGATTTTTAATCGCCTCAATATTCACCTTGGCCATGGTCGTCGGGCTTGATTCTGCACTATCAGCCCTACCAGAGCCTGAGATGACACGACCCTGACAGTGAACCTCACCATCACCTGATGTGACCACAAATGCAGCGCCCTGAGGCTCAGGGGTTAAGGTGATTCGCACCCTAAGGTCTGTATTTGCCACCGTCAGCGGCTGGGACCAAATGATATCGCGTAGTGAGTGAATGTCAGGTAAACCAGCCTGGATCGCCGCCACACGGGCCATTTCTAAGTAGGCAACCCCAGGCAGTACTTTTGTTCCTTGCACCCGATGATCTTGGAAGAAAAACTCATTACCTGAAAAGCATGACTGGAAGCACTGCTCGTCAAAAGTTGATACATTGCTATGAACCAATGGGTGAAGGAGGCGATGGCTATGGGTTTCAGTAGGCAAAAAAGGTGAATGATCGCCTAACCAGCAGCGCTGTCTGGCGAAAGGATATACAGGTAAACTCATCCGCCGCATTGGCTCTGAGTACAACCGTGCCCAGTCTATTGGGACACCTTTAATCCATAACGCCGCTAATTTATCGAGCTGTTTATGTTCAATCAGTGTTTGGACGAAGGCTTGACCGATGTCATCTTGCAGCAAGTCCCGATAGGGCTCCTGTTTTTCAACCTCGCCGTAATAGCCATCCCCCACCTGTTTTGCTTGCTGGTTTTTTGCATCTAGATGCTGCATCAGCTGGTTAACTAATGCCTCTTTGTTCCTCGTCACAAAGGCTAAGCGCCAAGGCATCTCCTCACGCCCAACCTGCAAAGTGTAAGCTAGGTTGCCCAGATGAATCGCTGCAGGCGCTTGCTGAAGATAATCAACAAATTGCTGGATATAGCGTTGCAAAGCAGGCTGTGTCTTTGCTGACAGCACAAATAAGACCGGCTCGGATTGCCATACTGTTTCCTGGGTATCAACCCCTTGAATTACCATAAAACTATTGCTGCCACCGACGCCAAAAGCGTGCACCCCTGCGACTTTTTCCGATGTAGGTTTGTTCCACGCTTGACTAGTTTTCGGTATATAGAAAGGGGTATGGCTAAGCCTTAAAGCTGCATTTTCTTGCTCGACATTGGCACACACTGGAATTTTATGTTGCTGCATCGCCAGCAGCACCTTGGTTAATGAGCATATGCCGGAAGCTGATTCAAGGTGACCAATATTGGCTTTTGAGCCCAGTGCACACTGGCCTGATGGATGTTGAGTACCAAATAGCTTTGTCAGTGCCTGTACTTCAATAGGGTCACCCAGTTTAGTGCCAGTACCGTGGGTTTCGATGTAGTCGATGGCACTAGCCGGTAAACCTGCCTGAGCCAAAGCGCTTTGCGATACAGCGCTTAAGGCATGTAAATTGGGAATATAGCGACCTGCGCCCTGGCCTGAATGATTGATCGCCGAGCCTTTTATCACCCCATAAATATGGTCACCATCAGCCTGTGCCTGGCTTAAATGCTTCATCATCACCAAGCCAACACCTTCTCCCGGAATATAGCCATTGGCTTGCTCATCAAAGGTTCGTTCTACCGGGTCTGGTGACACAATGCCCATCTGACTGAGCATAAAGTATTTGCTGCGATGCGCATTAACGTTAACCCCGCCAGCCAGGGCAACGTCACATTCCCCAGTTAGCAAAGCCTGCCTTGCCAAATGAATCGCCGTCAATGAGCTGGAGCAAGCCGTCTCTACAGCCAGGCTGGGCCCGCTTGCATCTAAATAGTAGGAAATACGATTAGCCAGCTCATTAGCATAACTGCCCACCCCTTCATATTTACCAGTATGGGCAAGGTATTCTGCAGTGACCCAAGTGTAATCATCATTCATCACCCCCACATAGACACCCAGTCGCTGCTGCTTGAGTTTACGGGGCTGATAGCCAGCATCTTCCAAGGTATGCCAGGCTGTTTGCAATAGTAGTCTTAGTTGTGGATCTAGTACCTCAGCCTCTCGTGGTGAAATCGCAAAAAACAGCGGATCGAATTTATCCGCATCCGGTATAAACCCACCCCAGCGGCTTATCGTATGAGGGGCATCTGGGTTAAACGCTTGGCGATCAGCGTACCAGTCGTCGATATTCCAGCGGTCTGCAGGTATCTCACGGATACAGTTTTTACCCTCTTCCACCACCTGCCAAAATGCCGCTAAATCATCTGCCTCAGGATAACGGCCTGCCAAACCAATAATCGCAATAGGCTCCTGCACGCTATCACCCGCCTCAGGCTGATCAGGCCGCACCGAAACAGTTTGCTGGCGCTTCGACTTTTCAGGTCCTGGGGGCACCGTAGGATTAGCTGAAGTATCTGCTGTTGTCGATGAGCGCAGGGGTTCAAAGCTGTGCGGATCATTTTCAGCCAAGTAGTCCGCTAAGGCTTTGATGGTTTGGTATTCAAACAATAAGGTAGGATAAAACTCTCGACGACAAAACTGCTCCAGCTGATGGGTCAGCTCCAGTAATTGAGTAGAGTCCAGGCCCAGATCATAAAAGCCTACTTCGCTATCCAGCTCAGATACCGTTTTTTTCAGTATTGTTGCAATACAGTCCTTTAGGTAGCCTTCTATTACACTGAGCAACGAGCGCGGAGTAGTTAACCCTGATGAAACCTGCACGGCTAGCTCAGCAGTCGGCGTGCGTGTCGCCGGCTTGGCTACATCTACCGTGCTAGCAGGGCTCGCTTCAGACACAGGCGCTGCAGGATGGATTGCTTTGCTTTCATCAACCAGGCGTTCAATAAAGGCTGGTTGGCGGATTCTTTTTAAGGTTAATCCTGCAAAATGTGCCAACCGTTCACCCTGCTGGTTATAGAGGGTAATATCACGCTCCAGCAAATCAACACTGCCCTGCTGGCCTTCAGGGTGGGTGCTGCGCTCACAAGTGTATACATAAATAGTTGCTGGCAGGTTTTTCGTTAAATAGAAGCGTTTGATCGTAAACGGAATATAAGGAGTACCATCCTCAAATAAACCAGTATTTTTACCTGAGAGTAAAAAAGAAGCCCCCGACAAAGTCGAGCCATCTAAAAATGCTGGGTGAGCAATAAATTTTTCCCGAACACTTTCCGCCAAGTCACCCAAATGCAAGGCCATGAGTTCTTCATTGCCTTTTTGATATATTCGCCCCTGAGTTTTCATAAACGCCCGGTGAGAAATATCAACCGAGCGTGCTAAACCGTAAACATCATCCATATCCCACTGAGCATCAGCGTTATCGATAAACGCTTGAATAGCAAATGGCGGTTCGGCAACGTCATCCGATAATACCGGGACTAAGATACAACTGAGGTGTTTTTCCCGGGTTGGAGATACAACAGTTTCGCCTTTTATTTTTTGACTAGAAATATCAACTTGCCAAGCATTGTTTGCTGCTGGGGTAAAGCGGGTGAAAAATACTCGGTCAAAGCGTTCACTGGTAGCTAGCGGCTGGTGAAATAACACATTTTTCAGTGTTATGTGGTCCAGTGCCAACTCCTCTTTCACCAAACGGTGAATAATATCCAAAAAAGTAACCCCTGGTACGATCCGTACCCCATGAACACGGTGGTCACGAACAATCCAATTATTGTGGGTAATGCGATTTTCTATAGTAAATGACTCTGGCATTGACATAAGCGCCCTTAATAAAAGTCGAAACCTAATCAACACAAAACCTGATACCGTCATGAATGGTTTTAGGGGTTATCATCGCTGGCTTAGCAGTTGCCAGCGAGCCCCTTAAAAACCCTACATTTTGTGTATAAAAATCATTAAGCTTCGATAAAATCCAACAGTGACTTGCTTTTTTTCTTTTCCACTGGCGTCGCTGGTTTGGTGGGCCAGTAATAGTTGCGTTGAAACTCAGGCATGGCTGATTTCGGTGTTAGAGTTGCCAACAAGGCATCGGGAATACCTTCGGCACTGAGTACAATGTGAGCGTTATTGCCTCCTAGGCCAAAAGCGCTAATTCCTGCTCGCCGAAGTGGGCCTGCCCAGACCTGGTTTTCAAGTACAGGGTATAAAGGCGATTGGGCAAACTGGAAACGGGAGTTTGGCGTGTGGCAATGTAAGGTTTGTGGTAACTGCTTATGCACAATCGACAATAAAATTTTGATGATACCGGCTACGCCTGCAGCACTGAGCAGATGCCCCAGATTACTTTTGACGCTACCAACGCTACAGAATTGTTTCTGATCAGTTGCCTTCCTGAACACATGGGATAACCCCTTTAGCTCAATAGGATCGCCAATCAGAGTACCTGTACCATGTGCCTCGACATAACTAATGCTCTGCGGTGCAATGCCGGCATCGGCAATCGCGGCTTCAATTAACGCTTCTTGTGCCTCCGGGTTTGGCGTAGTCACTCCCATAGTGGCGCCATCATTATTCACCGCGGAGCCCTCAATGACTCCGTAAATTTTGTTGCCATCGGCAATAGCCTGGGACAACCGTTTCAGGATTAATACACCACAGCCCTCACCCAGTCCTATTCCATTGGCGCTTTCATCAAAGGTCTTACAGCGGCCATCAGGGGATAGGGCTTGCGCTGCACTCAGCAAAATATACGGAGATTCATCCAGTAAAATATCTACCCCCCCAGCCAACGCAACTGTCGATTCACCCTCCCGCAAGCTTTTTACTGCTAGATGAATAGCTGTCAGACTACTCGCACAAGCCGTATCGACCACCATATTGGGGCCTTTGAAGTTATAAATATGGGCAAGATGGGCAGCAATAAAATTCTGGCCTAAGCCAACAATTGCATTTTTATCAAATTGATTGGGGGCAAACTTATGGGCAAAGTTGCTCATCCGAGAGCCAACAAAAACACCCACATTTTCACCCCAGAGCGCCTCCTTGGTATAACCACTGTCAGCCAGGGCTTCAGCGCTTACTTCTAACCATTGTCGTGCCAAGGGGTCAACTTGCGGAGCCAGTGAACGACTGATACCAAAGTAGTCGGGGTCAAAATATTCAATCTTGTCCAAAAAAGCACCCCAGCGGCTGATACTGAAGCCTTTGACAAACTCTCCTGGCAGATACAGCTTTTCTGGATCCCAGCGGTTAACCGGCACATCCGTCATACTGTCCCTGCCCACTAACAGGTTTTCCCAGTAGTCATGGGTAGTAGGTGCATCAGGGAAATGGCATGCCATACCAACCACCGCTATTTTATTAGCCAGCAACGCACTATCACCTTGCGTATACATAGACACCGCTTTCTGGCTTGCTTGCGATGTGTTTTCCAACTCAGCAAGCGGCACTGGCTTGGTGTGAGTGCTATTAGTTTGCACCTCTGCTAGCGGTGTTTCACCACCTAGCTCGGTCGAGGGGTGTCCAATCACGGATTTTAATCCACTGCCATGATGTTGAATCAGGTAGCCGGCTAACTGGTTAACCGTTGGGTTTTCAAGCACGATTGAGGGGTCCAACTTTTCACCGACCATATCCTTATCCATTTGCCGGATCAGTTGTGCAATCAAAATCGAGTCAATACCTAGCGCCTGAAAAGGCTTGTCTCTATCCAGCTTGTCCAGGTCCAGATTAATCAGTTGGCTGACTAGTTGTTGTACCCATACAGCCACCGTATCAAATGCCGGTTGACGAAGTACTTCCTCAGTAGTCTTTTCCTGTTCAGACTTCAGGGGGGTAGGCATTAGCCCTGCCGATGCTTGCTGGTGCATTGAATGCTGAAGACAGACAGCGGCATTGAAAATCGCTGGATTTACCACTGCAGGCAGTAGTACCGGATCACTTTGCGTTAACGCACCATCAAGCAATGCCAAGCCTTCTGCATTGGTGTGGGAAAGTAAACCGGTGTCTCGATAGACTTGGGTTCGCACCTCGCCCATGCCGGTTTCTTTCCAACTCGGCCACTGTAAACTCAAGTAATAGGTATTCCCGGCTTGATGCTGGTGGCGTGACCAGTTATCCATAAAACCATTAGCCATGGCGTAATCAAGCTGCCCTACTGCCAAGCGAGGCATAATGGCAGACACCGATGAAAATAGCACAAAGCGCTGGAGTGGCTGCGTTTTCATCACCTCATGCAGGTGGATTAGGCCCTGCACTTTGGGTGCTAAAACCGCTTCAATATTGTCCCACGTTTTGTGAATGAAAGCCGGGGTCTCTTGATCCATAAGACCTGCGCAGTGCAAGACAACCGCCACCTGACCAAGCGTTTGGTTAACCATGGCTAGCGCTTGCTGTAATTGGGCTGTGTCAGTCAACGGCGTATGCTGTATTTCGACCTGAATACCCTGTGCTTCAAGTGCTAAGATCGCCTCGATTTTTTGCTGCGTACTGCTATCACCATAAGCTGGGTCTGCAACATATCGCTCCCAAGTGCCACGACCAGGTAATGGTGCTTTTCCATGTAATACCAGCTTTTTAACCCCATAGTGAGCGACCATATGCTGCGCACAGAGCAAACCAATGCCACGGGTACCACCCGTTATCCAGACGACTCGGTCAGCTGGAATGTTAAATGTGCCAGGATTCGGGGTCATTTGCTCCAGGACAGGTATCAAGCGCTGCTGCTGTTGATAGTGACAAAGACTTGGTAATGCCTCTTGCTGATACTCAGCCATAACCTGTTGCATCAACGCTTCCTCGCCTACTGCCACATCAGTTGCAGCAACGACTAAACACCGCGCGGTAACCGTGCGATATTCACTCTGTAACATACAGTAGAGAGGCTCCTCTACTGTCGGGGCATCTTTAATTCCTAGATACAGTAATCTTAAGCTTTGCCCTCGGCGCTGGTCGATCAGGGCTTGTAGGAGTTGGAGTTTTTCCGGTAATCGCTGAGTGGGTTGTAAACAAAGGCCAGTTAAGTCAATCAGCCCATCATAGCCAGACAAATCCCCCAAAGACGACAGCTGGATGCTATCTGCTTGTACCAGCAACCCATGAGTAAATTCCCGCTGCAGTCGTTCAGCCATCACTTTCTGGTCGTGGTTATGCAGTAACAGGAGACGATGGTCGATGTTGGCTGAAGACAAACTGTCCTGCGAGGCTAGTGGTCGAGAATAAGCCTGTGAATCGTCTCTACACCAGCTGGGTCGCAAATAGATCGATGCTCTTTTCAATGGCGATTGTTCAGCTATCACTGATGATGCAGTGGTGCTCCCCTGCGTTTCAAGCCAATAGCGTTGCTGAGCAAAGGGATAGTTCGGCGCAACAATACGGCTGGGGCGACGGTTGTCGTAAAGCAGCTGCCAATCAATATCCAGTCCCTTTACCCAAAGCTTGGCAAGCTTGCTAAGGTTTTTTTGTTTCATCCATTGATCAACTAGCGCTTGACCATCTTCATCATCAAGAAGCTCAGTGAATAAACCTGGTGTTTTATCTACCGCCCCCTGATACAAAATGCCTTGATTACTGTTATCACTAGCCAACCGATGCTCACAGTAGACCTCTAATAATTGAATCAAAACCGATTTATCATCAACTAGCAGCGCAATACGCTCATCCATCGCTTCACGCCCGGTTTGATAAGTGTAAGCAAGGTCTGCAAGATTGAGGGAAGCGTCTGAACACTTAAGAAAACTGATCAAGTTAGCTGCATAACCACTTAATCTGTCACGATTTTTTGCCGAAAGAGTAACTAACACGGGCTCTGTGACGTTAACGGTTTTGCCCTGGTTTTTTGAGCCTGCTGTTTCAACTTCTGTCAGCTCAGGGGCGTATTCCTGAATCACCAAATGGGCATTGGTGCCGCTAAAGCCAAAGGAGCTGACCGCGGCACAACGGGGTATTCCCGGTGCTGTGTGCCAAGGACGCAATGCGGTGTTGATATAAAAGGGGCTATTGTCCAAAGTAATATGCCGGTTTAATGTGCTGAACTGGGCATTGGGCGGCAACATTTTTTTCTGTAGCGCCAGCACAGCTTTGATCACCCCAGAAACGCCTGCAGCTGGTAACAGGTGGCCAATGTTGCTTTTCACTGAACCTAACGCACAGTATTGGGTTTTCTGGGTATAGGCACTAAAAGAGCTAATCAGCGCCTCCACTTCGATGGGGTCACCAAGCTTAGTGCCTGTTCCATGAGCCTCCACGAGAGAAATGGTTTCAGGGTTAATCCCAAACCGGTCATAGACCCCTTTTTCCAAGGCAATTTGAGAATTGACACTCGGCGCTGTCATCCCGTTGGTGCGCCCATCCTGATTCACACCCCAGCCTTTGATCACACCATGAATTACATCCCTATCTCGCACCGCTTCGTGAAGGCGTTTTAATAAGATGACGCCTACCCCTTCTCCAGGGACAAACCCATCTGCCCGATCGTCAAAGGTAAAACAACGACCCTGCTCTGACAGCATGCCTGCTTTGCTGGTCATAATATGCATAGAAGGCCCAGTTAAAATACAAACTCCACCGGCTATAGCGAGGTCACTGGTTCCCAGCACGAGACTGTTACACGCTTCTGCAATGGCGACCAGCGAAGAAGAGCAAGCGGTGTCGATAGCTGAGCACGGCCCTTTTAAATTCAACAAATAAGCAATCCGTGCAGATAAAATGGAAGAGCTGACCCCCATTAGTCCCTGTGCATTTAGGGCCTGACTGTAATCACTGCCACTGCAACCTACAAAAACCCCACAAGCACTATCCGATAAAGTCGCCGGGTTCAATCCCGCATTTTCGATGCAATGCCAAGCATTCTGTAAAAATAACCGTTGCTGCGGGTCCATCGATTTCGCTTCTGCCGGCGAAATATTAAAGAACAGCGGGTCAAATACATCTATGTCCTCCAATACCCCCAGCCAGCGGCTGTAGGTTTTTCCTGGGGCATCTTTGTCAGTATCAAAGTACTGATCGATCTGCCAGCGTGCCGCTGGTATCTCCGAAACACATTGTTTAGCTTCAGCAATATTCTCCCAAAACTGATCCAGGTTTTTAGCCTGGGGAAACTGGCCAGACATACCAATAATGGCAATTGCCTGCTCAGCAAAAAAGTCTTGCGATTGATAAGGTGTCGAGTGGATTGCTTCTGTTTGCGGCGATGTACGAGAGATGCCATTTTCTGTCTTAGCACTGGTAGTAAACAGCGACTTGTGTTGAATATACTCGCAGGCTTTTGTCATCAATAATTGGCTGATAGTAACTACCGGTCGGTTTTGCCAATTTTCCAGCTCTGTGCCTTTAACCCACTGATTGAATGCTCCTAAGGCCGGACCAGAATGAATTTGAAAGTTATCTTGCTCAGTGGTCGTGCCTGCTAAAGTCACTTGATTGGTGTAATGAAAATACCACTGAAAAATCAACTTCATTTTTATCCGAGGGTTTGCTTGAGCTTCCAGTAATTGCTCAGGATTTTTCCGCGCTTTATAGACACAGACTTTATCCCAAACCTCTGCGAAAGACCGTTTAAAATAGTGCTGTTCGATGTCGCGCTGAACGCTCTGGGGAATAGCCTCAATGGACGAATATTGATGAAAAATTTGATAGAGCCGACTGGCCCGCTGAGGAAATTGAGTGCCTTTTTTGACAACCTGAGTCATTGCGCCAATTTCAAACATATCTCCGGCAGGTGCTGTGGTAGTGTCATGTACACTGATGCTGGACAGGATTGCCTTAACAGCCGGGTGAGCACCACTTTCCACAGTACACTGGTTAATAGAGCCAGTGAAAATAAAATCGGCACCCAACGCAAATGCAGCAGCAACTGCTTGCGGGGTACCGATGCCACCGCCACAGCCAACCATGATCGGCTCGGGGTAATGATGCTCTTGGGTCATCGAGGCTTTTAATGCCATC
The DNA here is from genome assembly GCF_028858535.1 of Spartinivicinus poritis. Classification (NCBI taxonomy): domain Bacteria; kingdom Pseudomonadati; phylum Pseudomonadota; class Gammaproteobacteria; order Oceanospirillales; family Zooshikellaceae; genus Spartinivicinus; species Spartinivicinus poritis. Next base: position 43,462 of record NZ_JAPMOU010000012.1, on the reverse strand, counting down.
ACCGACGGGAGCAGAGAAAAAGCCACGCCTTGGTCAGTATGCCCGCCGGAATCCGCTTCCACCGCAAGGTCATCCACCATGGGTATTTTTTGGGATAGATGAGCCTCTTCTTCGGTAATCATCCCCTTAGCGACGAGTTCATTGACAATCAGCATTGGCGGCCGGGACAAAAACAACCGGGCTACTTCCAAACGGGAGCATTTGCCAATGATTCGTCGCGGCAAAATAAGACGCCCTTCCTGGGTTTGGGTAAGGCCCTTCACACGGCAATACACCAACGCGGGAGTAATAGTGGAAAATGCAGCGGCCTCAATCACTGGAATTTGATAACGGATAAAAGTTTCAGCTTGATCGAGCTCTTTTTGCGGATCATTGAGGTTCGCAATTAAGCACATACCATAAGGTTTAGTTTCCCCTAGCTGGGCTTGGATTCGCTGAATACTCTGCTCCAAGGCATCAAGCGATAGCCCAGCACTACCAAAAAAGCTCAATAAACCCGCCTGTCCCATCGCCACCACCAAAGCTTCCGATGCAATAGCTCGGTACATGGAACCAGTAAAGTAGCTGAGTTGACAGCCATAGCGCTGTTGAAATAGTGAACTACCAAAGTGCTCAGGCAACTTCTCATCACTTGCAGAAGGCGCTCGGTAATTAACATCAACCACGTTATGCAGTGACAAAGCCTCAGAGCCACTATCCAAAGTAGGTTCAGCGGCTATTTCTGGTTGAGCGAGCTTTGGTTGAGAGGTTGGAAGACTAGGTGTCACCTCCTGAGCACAGCTTTGTTGTCTAGGTTCACTTTGCGACAATAGTTGCTGGAGAAAAGTAGCAAACTCACTCATTGTGGGATAGTCGTAAACCTTGGTAGCCGGTAGGTTAGTTTCATAGGTTTTATTGATACTTTGAATCCACTCGACCCCGACAATAGAGTCCAACCCCATATCCACAAACGGTTTATCAATGGCAATATCATCAGGCTGCATAAACAGTGCTGTTGCCAAGCTTTCCTTTAGAGACTGCTGTAACATTGCCAACGAGTATGCATGCTTGGCTTTCCCATCAAGCACTGAAACGGCTTCCGTAACACCAGCAACGACTGTTTCACGATGATGTTTGTGCGCATCACTCACCGTCAGCTGCACATTTTGATCAGGTGCAGGCTGGTACTCTTGTCGAGTGAGTTCCTGCTGAAGAAAATGGGAAAATTCACTGATGGTGGGATAGTCATAAACTTTGGTGGCCGGCAGGTTAATCGCGTAGGTTTTATTGATGCTCTGGATCCACTCAACCCCGACAATAGAATCCAGCCCCATATCCACAAACGGTTTATCGATAGTGATATCTTCAGGCTGAGTAAACAGCGCTCTAGCCAAACTGGCTATTAAGGTTGATTGGATTGAGTCCACTGAAAAAGCCGGTTTAGCAGGTACCTCGGCAAAACCAGCGCCTGACGCTGTCAGCTTTGATACTTCTTTTTTTGTCGCCGCAGTCATTCCCGAAGCCCGTGCTGCCAACCGATTCTCTGACATAGCGGTTGATTGCTCGTTATTGGCACTGCGGCGGTTTGACAATGAGTCACTGCCTACCAAAGGCGCTAATGTAATATTGTTCGGCTTATTGAGTGGGGCTGAAAACGTATTTCGTGACATGTTGGTATTTGTTAAAGGATGCTGGACAACTGAAATCACCGATGACGTTTGCGCGGTTCCTGGTTGTTTAGAAGGCTGGTTGGCAGATGACTTCTTATCAATCATCTGACGGGTGTTGTGCTTTTGTCCCGGCACATCAATCCAGTGCCGTTTTTTAGCAAAAGGATACGTAGGCAAGTGCAAGCGCTGAGGTAGCTCTTCATATAAAGCGTGCCAGTCCAAGTGGTACCCTTGCACCCAAGCTTGGGCTACTTGTTCAAGCTGGTCTTTTAGAGTGCCTTGGGCAGCCCACTGCCTAATTCTATCTAGTCCCCCCTCCCCTTTCGTACTGGCATCAACCTCAAGTGATGCTGAACCTGTGCCTTTTGATTGAGCACGCCCCTGCCACAGCCTGTTGGCTATTGAAGCGGAAGGGCTATCCAGGAACGCTGTTAAGCTAGCTTGTAATTCATCGACATTGCTTGCCAGAACAATCAAGCGCTGTTCCAGACTAACCCGCCCTGTTTGCAGAGTATAAGCCAGTGAAACTAAATCAACTGAAGGGTGGGCTTCCAGAAAACCCAGCAGCCTGTCAGCATATGCCCGCAAACGATCATTATTACTTGCCGACAGCGGCACCAACACTGGCACTGCCCTTGGGCGCTTAATTTCCGTAGCCGCTATGCTAGATGGCGCTTCTTCGAGAATCAGATGCGCGTTAGAACCTGAGGCTCCAAATGAGCTGACCCCTGCTCGTCGAACTGAGGCTGTTGCGCTACTATCCAGCTGCCAGGTTTCTGTCGTCTGTTGAATATAAAAAGGCGACGATGCCAAGTCCAAGTAGGGGTTTATCGCCTCCGCATGAAGGGTTTTCACTCGGGTTTTATGATGTAGCTGTAAAATAGCTTTGGTTAAACCACAAATACCAGCAGCTGCTTCTGCATGCCCCATATTGGATTTAACCGAGCCCAGTGCACAATACTGGATTTTAGCTGTCGACGCTTTAAAGGCTCTGTTTAGCCCTTGAATTTCAATCGGATCACCCAGCGAAGTGCCAGTACCATGGGCTTCAATATAAGTAATCGTTTCCGGGTCCACACCTGTGTTTTTCAAGCACTCTGCAATCATCTCACCCTGTGCAACCGGGCTAGGCACCGTCATCCCACTGACTTTGCCAACATGATTAATGCTGCTGCCTTTGATCACCGCATAAATACTGTCTTTATCAGCAAGTGCCTGAGCTAACGGCTTTAATAAAACCGCACCCACACCTTCCGCTGACACATAGCCATCACCGCCTTCACCAAAGGTATGGCAATAGCCATCACTGGCGTGCATATCCATCATACCATAGGTTTGGTATTTCCCCGGGTGTAAGGAAAGGTTAACGCCACCAGCCAGCGCCAGCTGGATTTTTCCTTGGTGGATCTGCTCAATGGCCAGATGCACCGCTGTTAGCGATGATGAGCAAGCAGTATCAATCGTGATGGAGGGGCCATGGAAATTGCAAAAATAAGAAACACGATTGGCAATTTGCGCCATATTTAACGACAAAGGTATTTGCTGGCCTTCATACGCCGCCTCATTTTGCAACAAGGTGTAGTCTTTATGCATAACCCCAGCAAACACCCCTACGGGGCAACGCGGCTGATCGTCCGAACTGTCTACCTGGTTTACCACCATGTTTTCCGGTGTATAGCCCGCATCTTCCATAGCCTCCCAGCAAACTTCTAAGAATAAGCGCTCCTGGGGATCCATGAATTTCGCCTCACGTGGTGAAACTCTGAAAAACTCAGCATCAAAGCAATCCACATCATCGATAAACCCACCCCACTTAGATAGGTTTTTGCCTGAAGGCGACTTCATTTGATCAAACCGGTTTGAATTCCATCGCTCAGCAGGAATCTCGGTAATGCAGTCTTTCCCGGCTTTAAGGTTTTCCCAAAATGCGTTGAGGTTTTCCGCTTTGGGATAACGACCCGCCATACCTATTACAGCAACCGATTGATCAGTGACCTGTTTCTTCAAAGCAGCTTCAGGGGCGACTGGTGAGGCTACAAGTCTGGAGTCTCCATAAGTTGCCATCAAATGCTTAGCTAAACTATCAATGGTCGTATATTCAAAAAGTAATGTTGGGGATAAATTGAGCGCTAATCCTGATGCGATTGATTTCACCACCTCCAGCAGCAAGGCAGAATCCAAACCCAGCTCATAATAACCCGCTTTAAGGTCCACAGTGCGGGGATCAACCCCTAAATGAGCAGCGACTACTGAGGTTAAAAAAGACTTCATCGAAGTAGCAGTATCAGCTGTTTCCTCAATAGCTAAATCCACGCCCTCCCTTGAAGCCACTGTTGTTGCTCCTATCGCGACAGAGAGTGCCTCTGAATAAGCAGGCTGAGCTGATGGCTGCTGGCTTTGACCCAAAAACTCCGCATTTCTCACCCGCTTAGTACTGAGGTTGTTCAGTTCAGCTATTTTCTTGCCAGTAACTGTGAAAAACTCCACCGTAAAAGTAATCAGCTCACCTTTAGCAACTAAGCTAGCGCGCTGAACTCTGGCGTAACATTTGTCTTTCAACGGCTCAGAGGCATAAAAAGACTCATAGTAAAGCGGTAAGAACAAGTATGATGCTGTTGGCTGGATGCCCTTACCAGTCTCTTCCTTCACCAAGCTGGCTCCCAACCAGCCAAGCCCAAGTGCACTGCCATCGATCAGCGCTGGGTGAAACAGGTATTCAGCTGGACTTATCTGCCCTTGATTATTTTCAGTGACATATACCCAAAGCGACTCTGAATCCAAATAAAAATGCCCGCTCGGCTTCATGATGGCCGAATGACTGAGCTGCTCCCGATGATAATGCTGATAAATCTCGGCTAGCTGCCCGTTATTCTTGTTATCCTCTAAGTATTGAGCAGCCCCAGGACTATTTGCTGAATGCGCCATTGGTGGCAAAGTGGCAGCCTCAACAAAAGCATGCGGCGTCACTGGGTGAATCTCAGCTGTGATGTAAATCGCCTCTGAGGTGGCAGAGGCCCGCTGGTCTCTTACCGTTAACTGCCAATACCCAGCTTCTTGCGGTAGGGCTTCAACTGTCAGCTGGGCAGGGGCCATCTCAGTAACTACCAGTGGCCGATAGATTGACAGATGCCGCAGCTCTAGGGTGTTATAAGTCAGTTCTTCTTCGGCAAACCACTGATATAGGAAGTCAATCCAAGCCAGCCCAGGCAGCACAGCCTGCCCATAGATACGGTGGTTACCAAGTACAGGATGATCTACCGTTAGCTGCTGTGACCAGCTTTTCGAGCGAGCAAACCCATGTTGTAGTGTTTTCATCTGCAGGGGAGCGGCTGCCAGCGCCGGATTCTGGCCCTGTTGCAAGCTTCGGACATCACGCCGATTCAGCGTCGGTAATGCTAATGGGGAGCGGACTGGATCAGCTTTATGGGTCTCATAGTGTTTAAGAATCACATGAGCATTGGTTCCCCCATCAGCAAAGCAATTGATTGCCGCGTAAGCCAGCGGCATTGACTGCTGTTCTCTGGGTAGCTGACACTGAGCAGCGGCTAATGAAAAGTGTTCCAGTGGCTCCTGACCAGAGAGAAACGGCACTAAGCACTGGTGATGCACCATCAACACTGTTTTTATAAAACTGGCCATGCCTTCGGCACATAAGGGGTGACCAATATTCGGTTTCATAGAACCCAAATACAACGGTGAAGAAGACAAAGCAGTAGAAGAGGAAGAGTCGGCTCGGTAGATGGAAGCTACCGCTTTCATTTCAAGAATATCCGTCACCTGCGACCCAGAGCCATTCACATCCAGGTACTGCACTTGTGTTGGCTGACAGCCACTTTGTTGCAAAGCCGCCTGCATCACAGCTCTTTGTGCTTCAATATTGGGTGTCGCTGGCCCAGCAGTTCTACCATCATTGTTGACTGCAAGCCCGTCAATCACCGCGTAAATACGATCGCCATCTTGTTCCGCTTGAGAAAGTGGCTTCAACAAAACAACGCCAGCCCCCTCTCCCAGAACTACCCCATTAGCTCTTTGGTCGAGAATATGAAACTCGCCATTTTCTTGTAACAGGTTACGTCTAGTGAACATCTCATGAGCAGTAGGGCTAGTGAGTAAGCTCACCCCCCCCACTAAGGCCATCTCAGTCGCTCCAGCCTGTAAAGCGTCAGTCGCCATTTTCATCGCGACCAAAGCAGAAGAACAAGCGGTATCAACCACTAAAGCAGGCCCCTGTAAATTAAAAAACTGAGCCAGGTTGGCCGCTAAGTAATTTTGACCGGCAATCATCATTGGATTGCGCGCTTTATCCAAGCACTCAACAGCTGCCGGTACCGGAGCCCGCCCACCGATGTAAACCCCCATATTGGAGCCACTCATAGACTGATGGGTATACCCGGCGTGATAAAATGCTTTCAGGCTTTCCTCCAGCAACACAAGTGCCTGAGGGTCCATGTGTTGTACATCTGCTACCGGCAGTTGGAAAAATTCAGGGTCAAAGCCATAAACATCGTTTAACAAGCCCGCGTAATAATCGGTTTGCCTACCCCAATGGCTTTTGGGAATTTTTTGCAGGGCTGATTGCCCCTGCGCCAATAACTGCCAATAAGCCTCCACATCCTCAGCACCGGGAAAACGACAAGCCATACCAATCACTGCAATGGGGGCTTTTGGGGATAACGCCGCTGCCTGTGAACTCTCTGCTTGCGGTTGCGCTTGAAGCTCTTCCTGGGTGCTTTCATTCCGCTTATCGGCAACCGTGGCTGTCCCTGCACTACTGGTTGATAAAACCTCTGGGTCTGGTTTTGCTGGCAACCCCCCTTCTATCCCAGCTATTTCAACAGGATAGCTTCGGATTAACCAGTCACCAAAAGCCGCTAGGGTTGAATACTCCAGAAGAATCGAAGGCTCCAACTCAAGGGCTAGTGCCTGCTGGAGCTTTCGCAGTATTTGCGTCAATATGATGGAGTCTATGCCGTAATTGGCAAAAGGGGTGTCAACATCCAGTTGCCCCGGTTTCAACTTCGCTTCGGCCTCAACTAATCCCTGCAAGTAGGCATATAAACGTGGCTTGGCTGAATCAGTCAATAATGGGTTAGCCGCCGGATGGTGGCAGCTAGTAGTTATTTGAACCGTGTTTTTCTGGGTATTTTTTGCTGGGGAAGGCTTTATCGGGCTATGCTGCCCATTCGGTAACGTCAACAGAGCTTCTGCCTTAAATTCAACAGAATTCACGATGACCGGTGCAATAACTGACCCGATTAGCGGTGTCTTGAGCTGAGCCAGAATATTATCCAGAAATGCCAGCCCTTCTTGATCGGTGATGCTCAACAACCCGGTATTTTGATACGCCTGACTCTTAACCTCTCCCATGCCAGTATCCTTCCAGCTTGGCCACTGGATACTGACCACTGGCAACCCCTGATGGTTAGCTTGTGCAATATAGTCCATAAAGGCGTTGGCCATTGCATAGTCACTCTGCCCGGCCGCCAGGGAAGGAATTTCTGCCGAAATAGATGAGAATAACAAGGCAAACGCTAGATTACTGGGATTCAGTGACTGTAAGAGATTGAGCGTACCCTGCACTTTAGGCGACAGCACCGTTGACATACTGTCCACTGACTTACGGATAAACGCTGGGTTATGTGCATCTGCTGTCCCTGCCGCGTGAATCAAACCAGCAATTGGCCCCATCGTGGTTTCAATGGCTTTAATTTCAGCCACTACCGCTTCCTGATTAACCAGCGCTAAGGACAGCACGCGGACAGTCACTCCCTGGTCTTCTAACCCTTGAATCGCCTGGATTTTTTGCTGCAAAGACGCAGAAAAGTCCGCAAGCCTATTCCACTCCCCTTTTGGAGGAATCACTTCACGCCCCGTCAAAACCAGTTGTTTGACACCATAGTGGGCAACCAAATGGCGTGCGCAAAGCAAGCCAAGTCCTTGAGTTCCTCCTGTTATCAGTAGCACTTGATCAGGGCTAAACCGGTTTTTTGGCGCCTTCACAGCCAACAGCGGTTGCACTTCCAGGGCCGGCACAAACCGCTGCTGACCTCGATAGCAAACGGCTATTTCACGGCCCTCAAGAGCGATTTCCTGCAAGATAATCGACACTAGCTCGGAAACCGTTTGTAACTTGGGATCAAGATCCAGGTGTTTGCTAGTGATAGCTGGATATTCGGCTTGCAACATACGGTATAAGCCTGCTGCTTGCGCCCCTGCTGGACTGGTACTGGCATTTTGACAAGACTCAAGCCCCTGGGTGACCTGTAGCAAGCAGATTCCACCAGTACGTTTGTGTTCTAATAAAGCTTGCAGTGGGCGTATCCAGTCGAAAGAGCCAGGAGCTTGGGGCAATTCATCTTGAAACACCCCAGAGAGATCAAGCCAAGTTGTACAATGGGAAATAAACTGTTCAATGCTAGCCATTTCATCGTCAATGGCCGTCACAGCCAACGGTAGTGCCTGATGAAACTGCTTCGCTAAAGCTTCTGCCAGCTTTGTTGTTGCCTGGTTATAAATAATAATGGCCGAGTGCTTATTTTCTTGAAGAGGGGCAGGACTACTCCCAGCTAGTGCCAGCATTGGCACCGGAGATACTGTCCAATTTTTCCTCATAAAGTAAGCAGCCCGCTGAACTGTAGCGCTCTTATCCTTATCGGGTATGTTGGTTTCTACCCAATAGCGCTCTTTCACAATAGGATAAGTAGGCAGGCTGACCCGGCGTGGTTTGACAGCCCCATAAAGCCTGTGCCAATCCACTCGCAAGCCATTAACCCAAAGTGATAGCAGTTTTTCGTACTTACCTTTAGCGATCCAGTCAGCCATCGCTGCTTGTAGATCTTCATCAGTGGCAAACAATGCAAGCATGTCATTGTGAGGCTTGGCTGTACCACGGTAAAAGCCATTGACGCTTTCAGCGTCTTGAAGATAGGCAGTCAGTTGACGCTTCAACTCTTCTGTCGAGCGCACTAGTAGCCCTAGCCGCTCATCCATCGCTTCACGGCCGACCTGTAAGGTATAAGCAATATCACCAATATCAGGTGCTCTATGATCATCGACTTCAGTCAGCGCTTGCAGCAAATTAACAATGACTGCCCTCAGCTGGGTTTGGTGCTGCGCTGAAAGCACAATCAGGTAGGAGCCTTGCCTGGCAAACAGGGGCTTTTCCTGCTCCTCAGCAGGTAATGGGATATATTCTTCAATAATTAGATGGGCATTACTGCCGTTAGCCCCAAATGCACTCACCCCAGAGCGCCTTGGGTAAATGCTGGTTTCACCATCTTCATCGATAATTTCTGGCCTTGGCCAAGGCTGTAGGGCCTTCGGAAGATAAAAAGGTGACTCCTCCAACAGAATATGTCGATTAAGGGTCTCAGCATGCAGCGTTGGAAAAATCTCCTGATATTTGAGCTGTAATAATATCTTTGTCAGCCCTGCTACTCCTGCTGCTGCCTCTAGATGGCCAATATTAGATTTGGATGAACCCAAAGCACAGTACTGTGTCTCTGAGGTCCATTGTTTAAAAGCTGTCTGTAGTCCCTGAACTTCGATGGGATCTCCCAAGCGGGTACCTGTGCCATGGGCTTCGACATAACTTATCGTACGAGGATCAACACCCGTTTGAGTTAATGCAGCGCTGATCAATTCCGCTTGGGCGTGCGGGCTGGGTACCATAGCCCCAGAGGTTTTACCAACATGGTTGATGCTGGAGCCTTTGATAACCCCATAAATGGAATGCCCGGCTGCCTCTGCATTTTCTAGGCTTGTCAGCAAAACAGCACCAACCCCTTCACCAGGGACATAGCCGTCACCACCATCACCAAAACTCCGGCAACGCCCATCGCTGGATAAGAATTCCATCTCCTTTAAAAACAGGTACTTATGTGGGTGTGTCACCACATTCACACCACCAGCAATGGCATACTGGCATTCCTGACGGCGGATACTTTCACAAGCAAGATGAATCGAAGTCAGTGCTGACGAACACATGGTATCCAGGGCAATGGATGGCCCATGTAAATTCAAGCTGTAAGACACCATGTTGGCAATGGAAGCCAGGCTATTGCCAAAAGCCATCGGCTGCCCACCCTGAGAAGCACCCTGGCTGTATAACTCATAGTGGCTCCAAAAGGCACCGACAAAAACACCTACGGGGTTGCTACCATGAGCATTACGATCAAAATACACCCCCGCATCTTCACATGCCGCCCAAGCCGTTTGTAAAAAAAGTCGGGCTTGAGGATCCATAATTTCTGCTTGCCGAGGGGAAATATTAAAAAATAGCGGGTCGAATTTATCGATATCGCCGATAAAGCCGCCCCATTGATAATAATCCTCCACTTGATAGGAAAATGCCGTAGAGTCCCACCGGTCTTTAGGAATCGCGGTAATGCAGTCGCGCCCTGCTCGTAAATTGCGGCTAAATTCGGCTATATCTTGAGCCATTGGATAAGAGCCAGCTAATCCCACAATGGCGATATCGGCTTGCTCCCCCCTTGAGGTGATCATTACCTTGTCGGCAACTAGCCCTAAATGCTGTCGGATCTGGCTTTCATTTCCTTGGCAAATGACCCACTGAGTCGGTGTCTGATACAACGCTTTAGTTAATACAGCCAAACCTGCTGAAGTCGGTAATAGCGTCATCCCGGAAGCTGCTTTGATCATACTCACCAACTCATCTGGCAGACTCATCCCTCCCTCTTGCCACAAGGGCCAGTTAATGGTGATTGTCTGGCCACTGCGCTGCCCTGCTTTCACTCGCTGATTACGCACTTGGGCGAATATATCCATAAACCCATTTGCACTGGCATAATCAGCTTGCCCTAAATTGCCTGTCACTGCCGAAATAGAGGAATATAACAGGAAAAAATCCAGGGGTTCGGTTTGGGTCGCCTGATCTAAATAACACAAGCCATGGACTTTGGAGCCAAAAACATCATCAATTTCTTGTGGTTTTTTCTTTAACAGAACCGAGTCTCGAATAACACCAGCGCTGTGAAAAATGCCGTTGAGCTGACCATAGTCTTGCTTTATTTGGCTCACTAATGCTTGTACTGCTTCGCTTTGGCTGATATCTGTCGATATATAAGTGACCTCAGAGCCTCGCTGCCTCAGTTGCTCAAGCTTTGCTTGGCCTGACTGATTGAGTACCGACCGTCCTACTAACACCAATCTGACTCTGGCCGTTTGTGCTAAGGCTTGCGCCAAGTGATAGCCCAAACCACCCAGCCCACCGGTAATCAGATAAACGCCCTGCTCCCGATAAACCACAGGTTCAGCCGCTTGGAGTGGCTGCTGTGATGCTTGTAGCGGGGAACGCTCAGCAGATTGCCCAAGTGATACTGGCACCAACCGCTCAATATAACGTTGCTTAGCAGACTTACCGCGATAGTGGACCTGTATTCTGTGGCGGTCGTAACCATAGGCTTCTTGCTTTAACAGGCTCGCCAACACTTCTATGGGGTACTCATCCAGATCATCAATGCCAATAATCTGGCCATGAATAAGGGGGTTCTCTTGCTGGGCAGTTCTTAATAATCCAGCTAAAGCTCGGCTATAACAGTTATCACCCCGAAAATCACCCAGTACTTGCAACGCCAACGGAGTAGTGACCGGCCCCTGCAAGTAGCCTTGTATCTGCTGTAAGGTAAGGTCAAACTGGTGACGAAAATCTGTAGCGATACTCTCATGGACAACCGGCTGGACGATGACCACCCCATCGCCAAAGGAAGCAGATAAGTTTTCCAAGACTGATGATGAAGGGTGGCAGAGGATAATCCGCTGCGCTATCGGGTTCGCTACAGTCGTCTTTGCTAAGGATTGCACTTGCCATTTCGGGGCAAAACACCACGTCTTGTCTTCCAGTAATGAGTTCTCTGGTACTTCCCTTGGCTCATCTAATGACGCTTTGTTTTGTCCACTTACTTCAACTGGTGAATGATCAGCATCTGGTCGTTGGAAGAGATTAGCCAGGGCATGGCTATACCTTTCTATCAAGTAGTCCGATAAGGCGTGGATGGTCGTGTATTCAAATAACAACGTTGGGTATAGCGACGCAGCCAGCCCTTGCTCCAACTGTTTAACCAAATACAATAGCTGGGTCGAATCTAACCCCAGACTATAAAACCCAGTGTTTATACCCACCTGGTCACTGGGTTTGGCCAAGACTTTACCGATAGCTTTTTGCAAATACCGCTGTGTTTGCGCTTTCAGCAAGTCAGTATCCACAACCTGTTGTTGGGTTTGATTGTCAGCACCCACGCCCTCAGGTTTAGCCACCGGTTTCACGGGTGAATTCCACTTTATCGACTCTGGCGCTTGAGAACTAGCGGCACTGGACATCAATCGTTGAATTAATTCAGGACTACGAATACGCTTTAATGACAGGTGATGAAATTCAGCGAGAACCAAACCTTGCTGATTAAAAAGGGTAATATCGTTGGAGATAACATCAGGCTGTTGGTGTGGCTGGCGAGCTGGATGCGGGTCAGTAGTACCCCGTGAATACACATAAATCTCAGAGGGCAGCGCACTATAGGCACGGAACCGTTGAATTGAAATAGGAATATAAGGCATCTGCCCATAAAAAACCCCAGCATCGTGGCCGGCAAGCTTTCCAGAGGAGCCTGCAAAGGTTGCCCCATCTAAAAAGGCCGGGTGGGCATAAAAATTCTCCCGGAATTCTTCTGCCAGCGCATTCAGTTTAAGATGCATTAGTTCCTCGTCACCCTGCCGATACACCACACCTGCTGTCTTCATAAACGTGCGATGTTCAACACCTACCTGACGAGCCAACTGATAAATCCCCTCCATCGACCACTGATCAGTGGCTTGTTTAATAAATGCTTGCGGGTCAATGGCTAGGGCTTTGTCATCATTTATTGAGGTAGTTTTCTGCTGATGGGATTTTACCAGTGTTAATTGACACTCGGCATTTTCATCCCAATCCTCATCATGTGCCTGCCCAGGCTTAATCGGCTGACTTTGAATGGTCACCTGCCATTGGCTATCCGTCAACTGAGGGGTAAAAATGACTCGTACTTTTTTATCCCATGACTCAGTCGTTGCAATTGGCGCTTTGAATAAAATAGCCTGTAATTCAAAATTACAGTGGCCGAATAACTGCTGGCCGAATCGATAAATAACATCTAAAAAAGTCACGCCTGGTAAAATACGTACATCATGTACGCGGTGATCACGGACAATAAAATTATCATTTTCCAGAATAAACTGATATTGAGCTTTTTTTCTCATAACGTCGTTATTTCACCAATTCGAAAAAGCGCATAAATTGTTTTTTTTGTGCTACGGTTTCATCCGTGTGAATAATTTTTTTTGCATTTTCAGACTGAATATTCTGTAAATATTGAACTGCTGATTTTTTTTCTACTGTCTGGTTTTTTTTATCTACAAACCGAGACTGTTTTTTGCTTCGCTGAGGGTCTGGCCAATACCTTTTGCGCTGAAAAATTACAGGCGCTTTGCGTGGCTGGGTATCAGCCAGTCGGTTAGCAGGGATGCCTTCATCACTGATAATTAAGTGAGCATTATTGCCACCTAAACCAAACGAGCTAATCCCGGCTCGGAGCGACGCAGCCTTCCAGTCTTTGAGCTGGAGTACTGGATACAATGGTGAGTTATCAAAGTCGAACCGAGGATTAGGGTTTTGACAATGTAAGGTAGGTGGGATTTTTCGATGGACCATCGACAATAGCACTTTGATTACACTGGCTACACCCGCCGCACTCAGTAAATGCCCAATATTGCTTTTAACACTACCGACACCGCATACCTGCTTTTCTGTTTGCGCTTTATCAAAAATAGCCGTGAGTGCTTTCAGCTCAATGGGGTCACCAATCAAGGTGCCTGTTCCGTGGGTTTCTACATAGCTGATCGACCGGGCTTGAATCTGTGCATCAGCAATAGCCGACTCAATTAATTTTTGCTGAGCGGTGGGGTTTGGTGTAGTGACCCCCATGGTGTTGCCATCGTTATTAACCGCTGAACCTTCAATCACCCCATAGATTTTATTGTTATCCTCAATAGCAGCTTCCAAAGGCTTTAATACCAGTACCCCACAGCCTTCACCGATGCCTATGCCATTGGCCTTTTCATCAAAGGTTTTACAACGCCCATCGGGGGATAAAACCTGTGCTCGACTTAAGGTAATAAAAGGCTGTTCATCCAGCAGGATATCGACACCACCGGCGAGGGCGATTTCTGACTCACCCTGTCTGAGGCTTTGTACCGCCAAATGAATGGCGGTTAAAGCGCTAGCACAAGCGGCATCTACAACCAGGTTGGGACCAGTGAAATTGTAAATATGGGCTAGATGGGCAGCGATAAAATTTTGCCCCACCCCTACCAGAACGTCTTTTGCCAATGTATCGAGTTTACTGGCAAAATTACTCGTCCTGGACCCAACATAGACACCAACGGGCTTCCCCCAGAGATCAGCTTTTTCATAGCCTGCATCAGCCAGCGCCTCTGCGCTAACTTCTAGCCACTGCCTTTCCAAGGGATCTATCTGAGCCGCTAAGGATTCATCAATGCCGAAGTAATCTGGATCAAAAGCTTCTATATCGGCTAAAAACCCTCCCCACTTACTGATGCTTTTCTGATGCTGGAAGGTGTCAGGGTGATAATAGCTATCTGTGTTCCAGCGAGACAGCGGGACTTCACCAATACTGTCGTGACCCGTTGCTAAGTTTTGCCAATATTGGTCGAGGTTATCCGCATCAGGAAAATGGCAACCCATTCCAATCACAGCAATTTTTCTTATTGAAGTCTTAGCAACTGTTGCTTGTTGTTTTACTTGTGGCTTTTCTGCTGAAAACTGCGTTGGAGCTATATTAGGTAAGGAAGCTTGATCCTGTTCCAAATCTGCAGTGGGCTTGGTTTGGTTGCTTACTGAAAACTGCTGGGCAAGCTTTTCTTCATGCGAGCTAGCTAAATACTGGCTAAGTGATTCAATGGTTGGGTAAGCAAGCACCAAGCTTGGATCAATGTTTAAACCAGGCAAATCCCTATCCATGCGGTTGACAAGTTGAGCCAATACAATGGAATCAACACCATATTCCTGAATGGGTTTGTCAGGCTCCAAAAAATCTGGGGTTAATGCCAGCTCCTTGCCAAGCAGGGCGGTTAGCCAGGTGATTGTTTGATCCGTTATAGATAATGACTGCGATTGTAAAGCTGTATCAGTCTCTAACCCACTCTTACCCCGGTTATGCACTTTATCACTGCTTTGATCTAGCGTTGGATCAATTGGTAATGGTTTTACTGTTTCAGCTTGCCGATAAAATAATGATGACAGATTAAAACGGGCACCATCGATCATTGCCGGCATCAATACCGAGTTGTGGCCATGGGCTAACACGTGATCTAACAGTTTTAAGCCTTGTTGATTGGTATGGCTCAATAGTCCACTGCTTTGATATACCGGATTGGTCACTTCCCCCATCCCCGTTTGCTTCCAGTTCGGCCACTGGATACTCTGATAGAAGGAGTAGCCTTGTCCTTGCTGATATTGCGCAAAATAATCCATATACGCATTCGCTAAGGCATAATCACTATGACCAACGGCTAGGGTCGGTATAGTGGCTGAGACGGAGGAAAATAGTACAAAGTACTTCAGCGGTTCGTCCTTTAGCACTTCGTGCAAAACGGCTAGCCCTTTTATTTTGGGCTCACACAATCGCTCTATACTTTCCGTTTGCTTGCGAATAAAGGCTGGCGTTGTGAAGTCAGCCTGTCCTGCACAGTGAATCACCCCCTTGATTGGGCCTAATTCCCGTTTAACTGCCAGTAAATCAGTCCGGATAGCCGCTATATCAGATAGCGGCGTTGCCAGCACTTTTACCGTTGCTCCCTGGCTTTCTAAGTACTGAATATCCCGTATTTTTTGCTGCAAAACAGGATCACTGTCTGATGACCCGACCAATGCCGGCCAAGATTCCCGTGCGGGTAAAGCAGCTTGCCCCATCAACACAAAGTTGCGTGCTCCATAAGCCTTTAACCAGTGTTTAGCGCACAGCATACCTAAGCCACGCGTACCACCAGTAATCCACACCACATCATTACCTGCAAACAGCAAATGTCGGTCAAAGTGATTACTTTGATAGGCTGATGTGTTTTCGAGTGGCGACGCTTTAAAACCTGCTTTAAAACGTCTCCCTTGGCGATAACAAACTTCCGGTTCGATTTGATCTTGCAACCATTCGTTGTATATACAGTGGATTAGCTGGTTAGCTTCAAGGGAGAAGTACTGATCGATGTCGATATGACGAGAAATCACTTTGTGATACTCATTTTGCAACATTCGATACAAGCCTACTCGCTTAGCACCTGATAACGTGGGCTTGGTTGCCAGGTTAAAATTTTCCAAGCCCTGCGTCAGTTGAATACAGCGAAGCTTCTCAGCATCTGATTGCTCAATCATGGCCTGCAAATAGGTCAGCCAATCAAAGTCTTCGTCGTTATAGTTGGGATCCAGACCTGTGAGGTCTAGGCAGCCACTGATCAAGCCCCAGTCTATAACCTGCGAGCTATTTTCAGGCTGATGGCCGGTTAAAGCCTCGGCGGTTAGGATTTGACTATTGGGAAAAACAGCTTTAATCGCCTTGGTAAGATCATTCAACGAGGGGGTAATCAACACCAGGATATGGTCATTTAACGGCAACGGTTGCTTTTCCGCTCCCGACAACGTCGCCACTAACTCTTGAGGCTGCCAGTCTTTGTCTAATAACAATGCGCTAGGTTCAGCCGCACAGTCTTCAGTTGCTTTGCTGGTGGCTGCAGTAGCTAACCGATAGCGTTGCCTAGCAAACGGGTAAGTTGGTAAATGGATACGTCGAGGTTTTTGATCAGGGTAAAGCTGATTCCAGTCAACCTCACTGCCCTCTACCCAAAGCGCTAGCAGTTTGTCAACCTCGCCAGTCTGAGCCCTTGGAGAAGGCTGATTAGCCGGTTTTGGTTGGTTGCCTTTGAGATGACTGACATAAATCTGCTGGGAACGAGGCTGTGTTAAGCCATTTTCCGATAGCAAATAGTTATTATCTAAACAGTGCTGCAACCTATCTTCCAGCGCCTCCATTGAGGTAGCAATGATTCCCAAGCGGACCTTCATTGCCACTCGGCCGACTTGTAGGGTGTAAGCCAGCTCCTTTAATAAAGTCACCTGTTCTGTTTGACTGATTGGCGTATTGCGAATAAATGCTAATAGGTTTGCCACTGCTACCTGTAGCTGGTCAGGATGTTTAGCCGATAACACCACTGCCACAGGCTTAGGCTGATGCTGAGATACTGGCCGCGTAGACCTTAGAGCATGATGTTCCGCTATGACCAAATGGGCATTGGTCCCACAAAAGCTGAACGAGCTAACCGCAGCCGTTCTTGCTTTGCTGGCTTCAACCTCCCATGGCTGACAGGCCGTATTGACATAAAAAGGGCTATTGCTTAGCTGAATATGAGGATTGGCTTTTTCAAAGTGAAGGGTTGGAGGCAACTGACGATGCTTTATCGCCAACAGCACCTTAATAACCCCCGCCACTCCCGCTGCCGCCAGCAAATGCCCTATATTGCTTTTCACTGCACCTAAAGCACAGTAGTGGGACTTATCAGTGAAAGATTGAAAAGCCTCGACTAGTGCTTCAACTTCAACCGGATCCCCAAGCTGGGTGCCAGTACCATGCATTTCGATTAACTGAATATCTTCAGGGTTGATGCCGGTTTGAGAATAAACGGACTTAATTAGCTCACTTTGCGCCGCAGGGTTTGGCGCGGTAATACCGTTAGTTTTACCATCTTGATTAACACCCCACCCCTGAATAACGCCATAAATTGCATCATTGTCTTTCTCTGCGTCCTCCAGGCGTTTTAACGCCACTACACCGACCCCTTCTCCAGGCACAAAGCCATTGGCCCGTTGGTCCAGCGTAAAACAGCGCCCTTCTTTCGAGAGCATCCCAGCCCGGCTTGCCATAATATGGATAGAAGGGTTCATAATCGCGGAAACACCACCCGCCAGAGCAACATCACTATCCCCCAGCACGAGACTATTACAAGCCTGTGCAATAGCCACTAAGGATGCCGAGCAGGCTGTATCGATTACTAAACAAGGGCCTTTTAAATTGAGAAAATACGACACCCGGGCAGCAAGTATTGAAGGGCTACCCCCGGTAAAGGAAAAGGCATTAGTCATTGCAGTGGCTTGCTGCCCATCACCCTGATAGTCAGGATGCCCACAACCCAAATAACCATAGTGACCACACCCGACAAAAACACCACAGCGGCTGTCTGATAAGCTATCAGCGGCATATCCCGCATCCTCAAGGCAGCCCCAAGCTGCTTCTAAAAACAGCCGCTGCTGTGGGTCGATAAACGGCGCTTCAGCCGGAGATATATTAAAAAACAGCGGATCAAAATATTCAGCTTCGTCCAATAACCCCATCCATTTTGAATAGGATTTTCCGGGCGAATGAGGGTTTTTGTCGTAGTAGTACCCCATCGGCCAACGATCATTCGGCACTTCGCTAATGCAATCGACTTTATTTTTGATCACATTCCAAAAAGCCATAACATTATTTGCCTTGGGAAATTTGCCTGACATCCCAACAATGGCAATTGCTGGCTTTGCTGTTGTATTGCTTGTTTCCTTTTCGCTACCGCATTCCTTGTGAGTTGCGCTAAAGCGTTGCTGGTTTGATTTAGCTCCAGTAAACCGAGTTCGGTTACCTTGAGCTTTATATCGAGACCGTATAGACGCCGTATTTCGATGGGGATTCATTAGCGACAATTGCACTGACTGTTTGACTGGCAATGTGGGGGCAATACTTTTTCTGGTTGCTTGACGTTCTTGAGCAGGTACTTGCTGGCTTGTTTCCTGCCCTAGTGCTTGGCAAGCTTTCAGCAAGTAAGCAGAAAACGTCTGTAGTGTTGGGTAGCTGTAGAGCCTGACCGCCGGTATGGACAGGCCAAAGACTTGATTAATCCTGCTAACCCAAATCATACCGATCGAAGAGGTGAGACCTAATTCGACAAAGTTTTTTTCCGGGTCGATAACATCAGCTGGCAAATGCAACTCTTCTGCTAACATCAACCCGATTTTTGTTTGAATAATGCCTAGCTTATCTTGAGAAAAATTCATGACAGCGCTTCCATTTCGTATTTCTCAATAAATGCCGATGTGCCTGTTACCTGGGTTGTCTGTTGGGCCTGGCTTGTTTGTTGAACCTGGATGGTTTGTTGGGGTTTCACCGCAATAATACCGGCGTGCTCCATGCCCCCTTTCAGCTTCACGCCACCGACTGATATCGCTAGGCTTTCAAAGCCTACGTCTTCTATATCAAAGCCTGCAGCGCTACATTCACGCACCAAGATATCGGGATCGAGTAAGTTGATGGCCTCTACCCCCCCGAGCGCCTCTTCAGCCTGTGCCCCGGCATCAAACCCATCTGTTAAACCATCAGTTTTACGAGCATGGAAAAAATCACTGAGATCATTTATATAACCTGGCCACAAGTCACCGTTCGCCTTGCGCGCTTCATATTCCATCACCCTGGATGCCCAATGGGGAAAGTACGGCGTATCTGTCACAATAAATAACTTTCCACCAGGCCGAAGCCACTGGTACATCTTCCGCAGCGATTGCTGCAACGCATCAGGCGTTAAAAAGTGCAAAATACGCCCAGCATGAATCGCTGAAAAAGTGGATTGAGCAAAATCAACTGCCGGTAATACACCTCGTTGGGTTCGTACACTTTGTTTATGCAGGTCACTCAGGTTGGCTTGCAAAATATCTAAGTGTCCCTGTTCCATATCAACGGCTAATACTCGACCTCCCCGCTCAATGGCCGCTTGTGTCGCCACTCCATAAGCACAGCCGATATCCAGGACTTCTCCTTGGCATTGACCCGCATATTCCGCAAAAGCAATTGAGTAATCAGCCAGCGCTTTTGTCATGCTGCCGGTTTTATTCAAGGTAGGGATCATGCCCTTAACTTCTTCAGGAATCCTTTGCTCTGCTGTAGCCGGTAGCTCAAAGGCTTCGGTTTGCTGCTGGTAACTGAGGCCATCAATTGAAAGAACGACTACCCCGTCGTCATCACAAAGGACTAGGTCAAACTGCTCTTTATTAACACCGACAATACGAACCCATACCCACAACGAAGTTGAGCATCTTCCCCAGATAGAAACGGTATGAAGCCCGGCAGGCAAAGATGGATGCGGTATTACTTTTTTGCCTTCCCATAGCAGCCCTACTACAGCCTGCAATGCAGCATCTATCAGGCTTGGGTGTAACTCATAGAGAGGTTGCGAGGCCATTAGTGTTGCGGGCAAAGATAATTTAGCTAGCACCTGTTGATTGCCAACAAACAGATTTTCAACCGCTTGATAACCCGGGCCATAGTCTACACCTCGGGCTTTGAGCGCCTGATAGCAGGTATTTCCATCAAGCTGCTGTTGACGACAAGCTGTTTTCAAAGCAGTTAAGTCCAGAGGCGATAGCGCTGGCATGTCACACCAGCTGGCCACACCTTGAATGTGCACGATCGTCTCATCCTGTTGATTGGCTGTGGTTGAGTAAATTTCAAAGTGAATCGCGTTGCCGTCTTGCGGAAAGAGTCCAATATGCACTTGTTGTGTCGCATGCTGGGCCAGAATTGGGTTCGCTAATATCACATTCTGAATTTGGATGGCCTTGCCCTGCTCATCACGGTTACCAGCTGTTGCCTGATTGATAGCGACTCGCACCATTTCCAACGTAGCAGCCCAGGGTAAAACCTTGTGTTCACCGACTAAACAATCAGCAAGGAAAAACTCATCGCCAGAAAACGTCGAGCTGTATCGCTGCTCAGTAAAATCGGACGTATTTTCATGTACCAACGGCGATAATCGATTAATGCTCGTAGATACTTGTTGTGAGTGCTGCGTCTCTGAGTCCACAGACTCCTCACCAGGAATCCAGTAGCGTTGTTTAACAAAGGGGTAAGTGGGCAAGGCTATTTTTTGCGGTTGTTCCTGATGGGTATATAAACGCTGCCAATCAATGGCAATACCTTGTACCCACAGTGCAGCAATCTTTTCAAGTTGCCTTTCATCAATCCAGTGATCAATGACTCGTTGTATATCCTTATCGAGCACAAAATTAACTAGTTGCCGATCCGGCTCTTTATGTCCACCGTAACTATAAGGACTATCTTCACCAACAATAAAGGCCTGTAGTTGTTCTCGCAGTTGATCAATGTTACTTACTTGGAATGCCACACGCTTTTCTAGCGCTTGCCTTCCCCGCTGGAGGGTATAGGCGATATCTCGCAGGTGGATATCAGATAATCCGTAATATTGATAAGTTTTTGCGTCGATATAATGCAACAAGCGTTGGGCTGACTGCACCAGTTGTGGCTGTGTCCGTGCAGATAATAAAATCAGCTCAGGCGTATCTACCAGTGCCCTAACATTGCTATTGCTCGGTGCGACATATTCCTCCAACACCAGATGGCCTGTTACCCCGCCAAAGCCAAAGTTATGAATGCCTACTCTTCTAGGAGTAACAAGTCCTTTTTCTTGTTTTGGCTGCCAGTCAATGGTCTCAGCTAACACCTGACAGGCAAAAGGCTCGTCAGATGAGTGCCAATTTAGCTGGTTAAAATGGGCGACTTTTATTAAGCGATTATTTTTCAATGACAAAACCGCTTTTATTAACGAAACCACACCCGATGCCCCGGAGAAATGTCCAGTATGTCCCTTGATAGAACCGATTTTGACCGGTTGCTTGGCCGTGTCGGCAAAAAGCGCATGGTAAGCTTTCAACTCAACGATATCGGCCATGGCATTGCCTGTTCCCTGGGCTTCGATATAGTCGATATCGCTTGCTTGTAAGCGAGCCTGCTGAAGTGCCTCCTGGATCACTTCTTTATGGGATACAGCATTCGGCGCAGTTAACATCACTCCCTGACCACCGTGCCTTACCGAAAGTCCTTTAATCACACCATAAATAGTGTCGCCGTCTCTCTGTGCCGCCGATAGCCGCTTTAACAACACAAGCCCCAACGCATCACCAAAAAAATGGCCTGAAGCGGCCTGATCAAAAGGCTTTATATGATTCTCACCGGTAAACAGCCCCAGTTTACGGTTGTAAATAAAAACGTCTGGCGTTAACAACAGGTTCACTCCACCTGCCAGCGCAAGATCCGCTTGCTGGTTATACAAGCTGTTAGCCGCATTTTGAATAGCAACAAAAGAGCTGCAACAGGCAGCATCAATGGCTGCCACCGGACCTTTCCAACCAAAAAAATGGGCGATTCGATTGGCAATCATCGCATGGGCATTACCGGTATTTAGATGCCCATCAATAGGACAGTCGGTGGCTTTGATTCGCTGCGCATAATCCTGACGCTCTACGCCAATAAATACCCCAACTTTTTGATCATATAAGTCATCTTTCGTATAGCCACTCTGTTCGAGGGTTTCCCAAGTGGCTTCTAGCAACAGCCGTTGTTGCGGATCGATCAGTTCTGCTTCCCGCGGCGAGATATGAAAATGTAACGGGTCAAAACACCCTACGTCATCAATAAACGCACCGTGATAACAATCTGTTTTATTCGTTTCTCCCAAGTCACCGTAGTAGCTTTTCCAGTTCCAGCGGTCTTTTGGAATTTCAGACACACAAGATTTATCAGCAACTAAATTTTGCCAAAATTCAGCTAGGCTATTAGCGCCAGGTAATTTTCCGCCAACACCAATGATGGCAATATCAGCTTCATCGCTTAAGTCAGATCGCTGACTGTTGTTGATGCTGGATGGTTGAAAGTGTGGTTTTTCAGGCTGAATTTCATTTACTGCCAATGCAAAATGATCTTTCTGTTCAGCTTCCGTACGTTGAGACTCACAATATTTATCGTATAAATAATCACTAATACCCTGTAGGGTCACATGCTCCATAAAAACAGATGAGTCCAACCGAAGTCCTTGATAGGTTGCCGCAATTTTGTTTGAGAACACCATTAAGGTCATGGAATTAAAACCATACTGGCTGAGATTGTTGTCAGGATTTATTTCACTGACATCCAGCTTCAAGGTTTCAGCCATCAGGGTTACTAGGTGTTGGCGAAATACTTCTCTGGATGTATTTCTGGACAAAGCCGCGACATTTTTTTCTGATTTTGATTTTTGCTGTTTTAGTGCTTTAGTGCTTGAAAGCTTGGTTTCAGTTTCAACTGTAGTTTTAGCCTTTTCACCTGAAGTGTCTTTCTCAGCTTTTATATATTGAACATCCCAGTTCAGCAGTAGCGGATCATGCTGAAACTGCTGAGCCTGCTGGTATTCTACTTCGGTAATTTCTTCACGAGATAATAAATCCCGCAGCACAGCATTACCCAAACCAGCTAATAACCGATGCTTGATTTTTTCAATTTCAGGGTCCTGCTGGTCAGTGTGAATAAATGCGCGCTGTTTACACTGATTAAGCATATATTCCGCATTGGGATCGGCATGCGGACCGCGCAAGCGATAAATCATCGGAAAGCTAGGCATATTTATAAAGTGCCAAAAGGCTTTGAATTCTTTATCTGGTCTTGGCAGTAGTCCTAGCTTTAAGCCAAACAGCACACTGGCCAAGGGGGCTATTACAATATCGTTAGTATTGACCTGATAAGCTCGCTCTTCCGCACTAAGCTGATAATTGCCAGACATAATTTGGGCATACCAGCGCGCGCTCATCTCCAGAAAAGGCAACGTGCCTGTAGTACCGATTTCCTGCAAACCACCCGAATTCACCAGACTCGGATTTTCACGGTGAAACAGACCCATTGCTAAATCTTGTTGCGGGGACAAGCCTTCCACATAGTCCAAGGCAGACTTCACTCGATAACCGGTACAAAGTACAATCACATCCAGATTTTTGATGCGCTTTTCTGTGCCACTCAAAACACAGTCACTCCCATCAAAGCGCTTTATCCCATTAAAAATGGTCTGTATTTTCCCTTGAGCTACGCGGGCAATGGTATCGTCGTTTACGTGAATAAAGGGCCGCCGCTTGAAGTCATCAGCGCTGGGAAACAAGCCACTTTTTTTATACAAGGCATAATAATCGGGGTCAGCTTCTTTAAGCCGTTGAATATTTCTGAGATTGCGCGTGCTACCCGAAATTAACATATTGGCCGGTGAAACAAAGTCGTTGGGAATAAAACCTACCATTCTAGGCAGTACAAATCGCAGGGAACGCAGGCTCCAATAAACTTCAGCCGCATTTTCACTAGCCTCTCCAGCGATATCCATACCGCTAACACCGTTACCAATCACCAGTACCCGTTTGCCTGCAAATAAACGGTTATCAAAATACTCCCCTGCATGGATCACCTCGCCTTGAAACTGATCCAGCCCCTCAATACTAGGACGTAACGGTATTTGGAAGCGACCGTGACACAAAGCAACACCATCAAAGACTTCTTGACGTGACTTCCCTTGATACTCACTGTCAACCACCCATTGCTTGCCTTGTGGTTTCACCCGATTAACCTTGGTGTAGTAGTGGATTAACCGGTTTAATTGAAATCGCTTAGCGTATTGATGCAGATAATCGCTAACCTCATCAGCTTTGAGGAAAATACTGTTCGAAAATTGTGGATAAAAATCAGAAAAAAAACTGGTGTAGCTTGAGTTTTGAAAGCGTGTATTTTTATATACACCAGCTGTTTTATTTTTCTGTAAATTCCAGACACCACCTAAATTACCCTGGCGCTCATAGATCACCGGTTCATGGCCTTCTTCTAGTAAAGACTTAGCCATCACAAGGCCAGCCGGCCCTGCACCGACAATACACACTCGCTTAATTTGCTTAGGTTGTTTGCAGTCTTTTACTTTTTTCTGTTTTTTAGTTTTTTTGGGTTTCTTTTTTATTTTTTGAGGCTGGTCTGATCCATTATCAATTACATTCACGATATCTTGCTGCCAATAGTTTTTTTCTAAGAAAGGATAAGTAGGTAATGGGATTTTTTTCACAGGAAGTCCTTTATGCAGTGCCTCCCAAGGCACCACTGCACCACTCACCCATAACTCCGCAAGCTGGTACAGATTTTTTTCAATCAATGCCTGTTGAACCTGAGTACCTCCAGTAGGGACCCTCGTTATACTCGCCCCTCTAAAACAGCATTCATTTTGTCGATTCTGGATAAAGTCAGTTAAGCCTTGAGACAACGCTTGAGGTGAAGAAGCCACCATCGCCCAACGCTCTTGCATGGCTTCACGGCCCACTTGGAGCGTATATGCAAAATTAGCTATATCGAACGCTTTTTCTGTTGAGGTTAACGCTAGGTAGTGTTGAACTTTTTCTGCATAGGCCCTGAGTCGTTGTTCATTTTTTGCTGAGAGCACAATTAAGACAGGGCCTTTATGCAACACCACAGGTTCAGCCTCAGGGGCTTCCTGATACTCTTCTAAAAGCACATGGGCATTAACACCAAACCCATAGCTATTGATCCCAGCTCGCCGCGGTAGCGACTGGCCTTTCGAGCCCAGTAAAGGCTCCCAACGGATGCTGTCACGTATAATCTTAAAAGGACTCTCGGCAAGTGATAATTGCTCGTGGAGAGCTCTAAAACCAGGAATACCAGGGATAGTCTGATGACGTATCGCAGACACAGCTTTTATAATCGCCGCCATACCGGAAACCACTTCGCTATGACCCATGGTCGACTTCAAGCTGCTCAAATAGCAAGGCGCGTTAGACTGGCCCTTATATGTTTGCAGTTCCGCTAGGGCTCGGTATCCAGATTTGAGCGCTTCAATTTCAACGCTGTCACCCAACACCGAGGCTGTACCATGGGCTTCTATATAAGAAACCGTACGTGGGTCGATACCTGCCGTCCGGTAGGCTTGTAGCATAGCTGCTTTAATGCCAACATCATGGGGAGCGGTCAATGACGCCCCTTTCCCACCATGGGCAACACCAGTCCCCCTGACGAGTGCATAAATACGATCACTATCAGCTTTAGCTTGCTTAAGCGGTTTTATAACGATCACAGCGACGCCTTCAGAGCGAACATAGCCCTGTGCACCATCTTGAAAGGGGCGTACCTTACGCTCATCACTTAACAGTCCCATGGCTTCATAGCCAATAAACCCTTGAGGAGAAAGCAGCAGGTTCACCCCACCGATAACCGCCTGGAGGCATTCACCTCGTTGGATCGACTGGACCGCACGATGAAGGGCCACGAGCGATGAAGAACAAGTGGTTTCAATGACTTCACTCGGCCCTTGCAAATTCAGGGTGTAGGAAATGCGATTGGGAATAATGGAAGGCATTGCACAGGTGATCATATAAGGCGTATCTTCTGGGGTAGTCTCCCTTTGATACTCACATCTACCCGCCGCCATAAAAACACCTGTTGGTGTTTCAGCAAATTTGCTGGGAACAATATTAGCGTCTTCCAGTGCCAGCCAGGTATGAGTGAGTAGTAGCCGCTGTTGAGGGTCCATCAAGACGGCCTCACGAGGGGAAATATCAAAAAAAAGCGGGTCAAATAGGCCAATGCCGTCGAGAAACCCTCCCCATTTAATTCGTGTTTTATTGGCTTCTGTGACTGGATCTCCGTATACCGCCTGCCAGTCCCATCGGTCGGGAGGAATTTCCGTAATGGTATTTCTGCCTTGCACTATGTTCTGCCAAAACTCGTCAAGCGCTTTGGCCTGTGGAAACTGACCGGACATACCGACAATAGCCATCGGCTCATTGCCAGCGGTAGCAGCAACATTATCGCCCGTTTCACTCGCTTTATTTTGAGTGTTCAGGGCCTTGATCGGGGCATCATTAGGTGGCAGCTCTTTTATTTGTGCTTGAGCACTGTCTTGTCTGAGCTGCTGGCAAATCGCCTTGATGGTTTTATGCTTGAGAAGCTGCGCTACATTAAAGCGCTGATCAACCTCAGTTTTCATTTTCTGAGCGACCACAACCGCTAATGCGGAATTACCACCAACATCAAAAAATACATCTTCCGTGCTGATTTGTTGAATACCCAACACATTTTGCCAAATCAACAGCACGCGCTTTTCTAAAAGAGACTGGGGAGAACGGATATAATGGCCCCTGGTAATGACCACCTGCCGTTCAATTAAAGCCTTACGATCAATTTTTCCATTGAGAGTCAGTGGTATATTATCCAGAGGGATAAAAAAGGCCGGGATCATATAGTCTGGCAAATAGCGGCGTAAATAACGAATAATTTTTTTATTAATTACTTGGGGTTTCGCTGTTTTATCCTTTTCGACTCTTTGCACAACATAAGCTATAAGCTGTTTTTTATCTCCTTCCCCCTTCGCGATCACAACGCTCTGCTGAATATCGGGATGACGATTCAACCTGTCTTCTATTTCTCCTATTTCGATGCGAAAACCACGCATTTTGATCTGCTGATCAATCCGCTCCAAAAATTCCAAAGTACCTTCAGCCTGCCAGCGGGCAAAATCTCCCGTTTTATAAAGCTTTTTTCCCTTTTTAAATGGGTGGTCGATAAATTTTTCAGCAGTTAGCTCTGGTTGCTGTAAATAACCTCTCGCCAACCCGTCACCCGCAATACAAAGTTCACCAGCACTGCCTATTGCTACTTGTTTGCCCTGCTCATCCAAAATATAAATGCGGGTATTGGCAATTGGACGCCCAATCGAGATAGCACCGGTTTTGGCAATCAGCTGAGTGGTGGACCAAATAGTGGTTTCTGTTGGCCCATACATATTCCAAGCTTCACTGCGTGACTTAACAAAATATGCTCGCAACGATTGAGGCAGTGCTTCACCGCCACAGAGAATTTTCACTTTTTCTTTATTTTTCCAGCCAGCATGAAACAGCATACTCCAAGTAGTGGGCGTCGCCTGCATAATGGTTGGCTTGATACATTGAATCGTTTTTTTCAGTGCCTTAGCATTTTTTGCTGTTTCTGAGGGACAGATGTAACATTGAGCGCCGTTAAGTAAAGGCAGATACAGCTCCAGTCCAGCAATATCAAACGAAGTGGTGGTGACCGCCAGCAACCGATCACCCGAGTGAAGACCAGGCCGCTGCCCCATGGCCACAAGAAAGTTAACCAATGCTCGATGCTCAACCATCACCCCCTTGGGGTTACCCGTGCTCCCAGAGGTGTAGATCACATAAGCTAGATGATGAGGTTTAACCTTTTTTTTCAGTAGTGTTTGCGCTTTTGCCGCTTTTTTAATGACTTTCCAATCTTGATCAATCAAGATGACTTTTTCAGTTTTCCCTATCCATTGGCTAGCTTTATTCATCAGCTTAGCTTGAGTCAATATGCGTAATGCCTGACTATTTTTAACAATGTAAGATAAACGTTCTGTAGGGTATTCTGGGTCCAGGGGCACATAAGCACCACCAGCTTTCAAAATAGCTAATAACCCGACCATCATATTTAGTGAGCGTTCTAGATAAATAGCAACCAGACTATCCGGCTTTACTCCCTGCTGTTGTAAATATTTGGCCAATAGCGTGCTTTTTCGGCTAAGTGCTTTATAAGTTAAACTACCCCCTTCATAAACGACCGCGATAGCATCAGGTGTTTTTTGCGCTTGTTCTTCAAACAGTTCATGGAAACATTTATCCTTTGGATACTTAGCATCGGTATCATTCCACCTTGTAAGCAACTGACTTTCTATCTGTGCGTCAATAATGTTGTGGGCTCTGTTCATTGCTTTGGCCGTTTTATCTAATAAATCGACAATCCAGGGGTGCTTAAAAAAGGCGGATTTAGTACGTGGTTTGAAGATAAAAAGGCAGTTGATGAGTGTAGCCTGGTCTAGGGAAAACCGAGCGCAAACAAGAGCTAATAACATACTACATCTGCCGAATAAACTATTTTTGGAAAATACAGAAAAACCAAACTATACCAATAAGAAAAAACGACAAGAAACCGTTCAATTGAGCTTTTAGAGATTATCAGGCCATTATAAATGGTGAGCAGTCACTCCAGACAAGGGGCTGCTTAACTCCATCGAATGCGGACTTCTATAAAGTAACGTTTTTACTTTTACCGTCTCTATATTACTAATGTTATGTGAACACCTTTTAGTCTACCGCAATTAAGCATTCACTTATTTCTAAAAAGTAGCTATATTGTGTTCTTTACACTTACTTAGAGTGTGTTCTTAAGGCTATGGGGCTAATAACTTAATTAGTCATTAGCTTTTATCAGCACTGACTAATTTTTTCGTAAAAAACACTACAAATATTAACTAAAACAAGAAATAACTGATTTGAACTTAACTCAATCATCTCAAGAACACTTATCCAAAAACGACAGAGCATAATGTAATTTTTATCTTAAAATCAGTATTAAAAATCAAATCTCATCAATTATTATCAATGGTGAACCTGTTTTTATACATAAAACAAGCCACTATAACCTAAAGTTTTTATAACAACTTATCCTTTCAATATCATATATACAGCGTTAGTTAGCAAATACATTCTTCCCGTATTAAAGCTGTCTCCCTGAGTACTAAGGTTGCAGATAGATTTGTATTTTTTAACTTAATAATTTAGTATCGATAGAATGCGAATAAACCTGTATCGTCGTATTCACATTAGATAGAATTAAATCTATGTGATTTAGTGCTCTATTGCCACTCAATTAATGGCATATCTTTTGAAGTCAATCGAGTTGACTTTTTCTTTCGACAGTTTTCAGGAGTGAAAATAATAATGAACGTTTTGTTCTGTTGCCCTCCTCGCAGAGGACATGCAACACGCAATATCGCAATCGCTGCTGAATTATCGTCGCGTGGCCATTACATCGAATTTGTGAGTTATGAAGAAGCCAGGCAATGGATACCTGACTCCATTCGTTTTGTCAGTGCAGGGCCAACGCCTGAGGAACATGAGTCTCTTTATTTCACTATGTATAAAGACTTCACCTGGCGAAGCAATTACGAATACATTCAGCAATCGTTTAAAAATCCTTCTGACTTCGTTGGGGAAAACTGGCAGCACTATATTACAAATCTATTGGTTGCAGCGGCGAAACGTATCAGAAGCCAGGAGCATTCTTGGGATCTAATTGTACTGGATGATCACTGGTGTAATTTGGGTAAAGCATTAGCCGATGAACAAGGCATTCCAACAGCATTTGTCGCTTCATTTTGTCTTGGCACAAAAGTGGATTTAGTTATCCGACCTTTGCTGGCTTTGCGCTTATATCTTACCTCATCATTGTCTTTAGCGCGCGTATTCAAACTAAAGAAAACAAGCCAAAAACAAATCAAGAAGCGATTGGGAATTACTCACGACAATACAGATCAAGCGATAGAACCTATTTATCTTATTCCGACAGTACCCGAGGTAATTAAGGGGGTACGGATACCCTCAAGCTCACACTGTATCGGCTCAATGATTTCTCCCGAAATCGGCATGGAAAAAGATGATAATTTGGAAGCCTGGATGCAAAAAGGGCCTTTTATTTATATCAACTTTGGCACCTTGGTTTATTCCGAAGCAGAAATTAAAATCTGTATTGAAGCATTTCGTCATTGCCCTTGGCGAGCTTTGATTGTTAATTTCTCTATGGATTTTTCCACAGTCACTCATGTTTCAGAAAATATTCTTGTCCTCAAATATGTACCTCAACAGCAAGTGCTACAACATGCCAATATAAAACTTTTTATTTCCCATGGTGGACCAAACTCTTTTCATGAGTCCCTGTATTTTGGTATTCCAATGTTATCCATACCTTTTCTTGGGGATCAGTATTACTTTGCTGAATCTGTGCAAAAAAAAGGCTTTGGCCTAATGATGGAACGGCACACTTTGACTGGCAAAAGAATTCTGCATGCAGTAGATAAGATCAGCAAAGATCAACACATACTCAGTAGGTGTCAATCAATGGCTAAAATCCTGCGAAAAGAAGATTCCCTAGATCGGGCAGCTCAGGTATTAGAATCTGTAAAACCTGAAGCCGTGTCATAGAAAATACGCCATATAAGGCTAGCGTGTGTTCGATTCAAACTCAGTATTAGGTGATTTTTCTACATCAAAGCCACTTGCTATCACTGCAGGTACTTTGGGTAGCAGCCAGTTTAAATCAGATTATGGCATTCGTTATGCCTACTTAGCCGGGTCAATGTACAAAGGAATTGGCTCAGCCGACCTTGTAATCGCGATGGGAAAGGCTGGGTTACTAGGTTATTTGGGTACTGGAGGAATGAAGCTCGCCCAAATCGAATCATCAATAAACAAGATTCAGTCTTCGTTAACCGATAATCAAGCTTATGGCTTAAATTTACTTTACAACCCTACCCTTCCCGATTATGAAATGTTGCTGGTGAACCTTTATTTACAGCATAAGATCCGCCATATTGAAGCCGCCGCGTATATGCGAATATCACCAGGGCTAGTACGTTTTCGTTTAAATGGACTCCACCGTAATAAAGCAGGACAAGTCGAAACACAACATCGCATTTTAGCGAAGGTATCACGTCCAGAAGTAGCAGAAGCATTTATGCAGCCTGCTCCCCAGGCGATTGTGCAACAATTGGTTGCCTCACAACAGATTACCCACACACAGGCCGAATTAAGTCAATATGTGCCTATCTCAGATGATATTTGTGTGGAGGCAGACTCTGGCGGCCATACAGATCAAGGTATTGCCTATACCCTTATGCCAGCCATGCAATTCCTTCGTGACCAGATGATGGCAAAATACCGCTATCGAACTCCTATTCGCATTGGCGCAGCAGGAGGTATCGGCACACCACAAGCGGCAGCTGCCGCTTTTATTTTGGGAGCAGATTTTATTCTGACTGGCTCGATCAACCAATGTACTGTAGAAGCAGATACCAGCGACGCCGTCAAAAACTTATTGCAAGCTATCAATGTGCAAGACACCGATTATGCACCAGCCGGCGATATGTTTGAGCTAGGTGCCAAAGTACAAGTCTTAAAAAAAGGCGTTTTTTTTCCTGCTCGCGCCAACAAGCTTTATTCACTCTATCAACAATATGACGCTTTAGAATCACTAGATGGCAAAACCCAGCATTTGTTACAAGAAAAATTCTTCAAAAGAAGTTTTGCTGATGTTTGGGCAGAAACCAAAGCCTATTACCTCAAAGCGAATCCTCAAGAAATTGAACAGGCAGAACGTTTTCCCAAACATAAAATGGCTTTAGTTTTTAAATGGTACTTTATTCACAGTAATCGTTTGGCGATGCAAGGCAGCGACGAACAAAAAGTGGATTATCAAGTTCATACAGGGCCTGCACTGGGGGCTTTTAACCAGTGGGTAAAAGGCACTGAACTTGAGCACTGGCAAAAACGACATGTAGCTGAAATAGCCGAAAAAATAATGCATGGCACTGCTGAAGTATTATCAAATCGATTTAGGCAAATGGTAGCCCGTCACTGAAAAAATATTCCTAAAAGTGGTTCGTACAAGGTATACACAAAAATAACGAGAAAATATTATGAAAAAAACTGACGTCTTTAACCTAGTGCAAAACAATATTTTAGAGATATTAGTCAACGTCACAGAAGCAGATATCAGACCAGAAATCAGTATGCGAGATATTGGTGCCAACTCCATTGACCGAGCAGATGTTGTGGTCATGTGTCTGGCAGATTTATCCTTAAAAATACCACTAGTGAAGTTTGCCGGCCTTAAAACCATCGGTGAACTGGTGGATTTACTATATGCCGAACATCAGACTAAGGAAGTGGTTGAGTAATGTTGTCCAGTATAAAAAAAGGAGGACAGCTCAATAAAATATGTGTTAGCGGTATGGGAATTGTCTGTGCGCTGGGTGATACCCTTGACGCTTTTACCGATGCCTTAAAGTCCGGCCGCAGCGGTATTCGCGCTTTAACCAGTACCGAGGATTTACCATTACAGGAAGCTGCTCTCATCACCAACTTTCCTATCGAAGACCGGCTCCAAGCATTAGCCTTACCCGATACGTTGATCGCACGCGCCTGCAAGGCAGTCCATAGGGCTCCCCAAGTGCTACAAACAGCAGTTTACAGCGCCTTGTCTGCTTGGCAACAAGCAGGGCTGGAAGATATAGAATTTGATAATCAACGCACTGGCTTGATTATCGCCGGGCAAAATCTCACCAGCGGCTATTGCTATGAGCAAAGCCAACGCTATGGAGCTGATTTGGAGTATTTACCCGCCAGCTTCGGTTTACATTGCCTGGATACAAATTTGCTCGGCACACTAAGTGAAATCCTCCAGATTCAAGGCTGCGGCTTTACCGTGGGAGGTGCTTCCGCTTCAGGCAATGTTGGCCTAATCCAAGCGAAACAAATGATTGAAAGTGGTGTGGTGGAGCGCTGCATTGTGGTAGGGGCAATGGCCGATCTATCCCCTTTGGAATTACATGCATGGAACAACATGGGCGCCATAGGCGGTAAACGGCTACCACCTGGTGAAAGTTGCCGTCCTTTTGACAAGGACCATGAAGGTTTTATCTATGGCCAAGGCGCAGGCTGTATTATCCTTGAATGCGCTGACACCTTGCAGAAACGTCAAGCAACTCCTCTGGCTAGTGTAATCGGTACCGCATTAACCCTGGATGGTAATCGCAGTGCAAACCCTAGCGTAACGGGTGAGGCTCGAACCATGGCATTAGCCCTTGAAAACGCTAGCATAACCGCTGCAGATATCGATTACATCAACACCCACGGCACCTCTTCTGCTTTAGGCGATGACACTGAAATCGCCGCGATAAACACCGTTTTTGCAGATCATGTCAACCGCATCTGGCTTAATGCTACTAAAGGGCTGACCGGCCATTGTCTGTACGCAGCTGGCGTCATTGAAGCAATTGCGACGATTTTGCAGATGCAGCATGGTTTTGTTCATCCCAACAAGCACCTGAACAACCCAATTGATAGCCATGCACATTTTGCTTCAGCGGTTGCTGAAACGGCCACTATCTCTCACGCCCTGAGCAATGCATTCGGCTTTGGAGGCATTAATAGTGCTCTTGTTTTTGCACACGACTAATAGCCAAAGCACCACTGAGGTGACGGCTCAATAAGGAATATACGACAATGACAACGTATCTCTTTCCTGGGCAGGGTTCGCAAGTGAAAGGTATGGGCGCCAGCCTGTTTGATGAGTTTCCAGAAGCAGATGCTCAAGCCTCGTCAATTCTAGGCTACTCCATCAAGACACTGTGTCTAGAAAATCACGACAATCAGTTGCAGCAAACCCAATATACCCAACCAGCGCTCTATGTGGTTAATGCGCTTGCTTACCAGCATAAACTAAAGCAAACAGGCCGACAGCCTGATTATCTGGTAGGCCATAGTTTGGGAGAATACAATGCGCTGCAAGCGGCAGGGGCATTTAGTTTTGAAGAAGGTCTCCGACTAGTAACAGAACGGGGCAAATTAATGAGCCAAGCGCCGAAAGGCGCAATGGCCGCCGTGCTTGGAATGGATGCAGAAGCAGTTCAGCAACAGTTGCAAATAAATAATTTAAGTGGTGTGGATATTGCCAATTATAACGCGCCTACACAAACCGTCATTGCGGGTTTACAGGATGACCTTGTTAAAGCTAAAGCCGTATTTGAACAAGCAGGTGGATTGTTTGTTCCCCTCAAAACCAGTGGCGCTTTTCATTCCCGTTATATGGCACCGATAAAAACTGCCTTTGCAGATTTTATTAACACTATTCAGTTTTCCCAGTTACAGATTCCAGTCATTTCCAATGTATATGCCGAACCCTATCAACTAGATGACATAGCCAATAACTTAATCGAACAACTGACCCACTCTGTTAACTGGGTAGAGAACATTAACTATTTATTAAGGCAAGGGGAAACGGTGTTCGAAGAATTAGGTGTGGGCAATGTATTAACGAAGCTCACCCAAAAAATTCAGACTGAGTTTAATAAAGTGCCTCGTCAGGCACCATCTACAACAAAGCAAATTGAGCAGCCAGACTGGGAGAAAACCCTTAAAGCAGTACAACAACGCGTTGCCGACTGGAACAGCAGCCACCCGGTCGGTAGCCAAGTGCATGCCGTTGGCTATGAACAAACGCTAACAACTCGCACCCCAGCCATTGTTTTATTTGGTCATCGTGCAGTGACGTATATGGAAGGATATAACGGTTATTTCTCCTTGGATGAGATCACCCCCATCACAACAAATACTACAGTAATAGAGGGAGAAACACGCTAATGAACGTCGGTATCGAGGCCATCAATGCATTTTGTGGTAGTGCTTTTTTAGATGTACGACAGTTAGCCGAACATCGACAACTGGATACCCAGCGCTTTGACAACTTGTTAATGAAAGAAAAGACCGTTGCTTTGCCCTACGAAGACCCAGTTAGTTTCGGTATTAATGCAGCTAAGCCCATTATTGATCAGTTAAGTCCTGAAGAAAAAGCACGCATAGAGATGGTGATCACCTGTACCGAATCCGCTTTTGACTTTGGCAAATCCATGAGTACTTATTTTCATCAATACCTGGGACTCAATCGTAACTGTCGTTTATTTGAATTAAAAAATGCTTGTTACTCAGGCACTGCCGGGCTGCAAGTGGCCGTTAATTTTATTCTCTCCCAAGCATCACCCGGAGCCAAAGTCCTAGTGATTGCCACAGATATCGCCCGCTTTTTAGTCGCCGAAGGGGGCGAAGCGTTAACCGAAGACTGGTCGTTTGCAGAGCCAAGCAGTGGAGCAGGTGCTGTGGCTATGCTAGTTAGCGAAACGCCTTACGTTTTTCAAATCGATATCGGTGCTAATGGTTATTACGGCTATGAAGTCATGGATACCTGCCGCCCAGTACCAGACAGTGAAGCCGGTGATGCGGATCTGTCTTTACTCTCTTATTTAGATTGCTGTGAAAACAGTTTTTTGGAATATCAAAAAAGAGTTCCAGAGACCCATTACGACAGCACATTTGGCTATCTGGCTTTTCACACCCCATTTGGTGGAATGATTCAGGGAGCCCATCGAAGTATGATGCGTAAATTTACAAACGCTAGCCCCGAGGTGATTCGAGAAGACTTCGAGCGACGTGTAATGCCAGGTTTAACCCTTTGCCAACGAGTGGGTAATATTATGGGGGCCACTGCTCAGCTCTCACTGGTAGGTGTGATTCTCAACGGTGAATTTAACAGTCCTCAGCGAATTGGCTGTTTTTCGTATGGCTCTGGCTGCTGCTCAGAATTTTATAGTGGGGTTGTCACTCAGGAGGGTCGAGCACGACTTGCTGATATGGGCCTGACAGATCAACTCAATCACCGCTACCAGCTAACAATGGATGAGTATGAAGCGATTGTCGAGGGTGGACGCGCTGTTAAATTTGGCACACGTAATATTACGTTAGATACCCAGCTGGTTGCAGGCGCACGTCAACCCAATCAACTCTATCTCAAAGCCATCAACGAATATCACCGAGAATATGAGTGGGTATAGCGGTATGGGTGAAAAATCAAGCAACCAATCCACAGGCTATCAAACGTTAAACATAAGCACTAAAGACGACTTGTGTTTTATACAGCTATATCGACCTGAAGCGAAAAACACCTTAAATGACCTGCTGATAGAAGAGTTCAGACAAGCACTACTCAGTTGTCACAGCACAGCGAAAATTCTGATTATTGAAGGACTATCGGATATTTTTTGCTTTGGTGCCGACTTGCAAGCATTAGCAAATACCCCCTCAGAAATACAATCTGGGCCAGAGCCACTTTATGATCTATGGTACCAATTAACCACGGGGCCTTTTGTTACAGTGGCTCATGTACGAGGCAAAGCCAATGCCGGTGGGGTTGGTTTTGTGGCAGCCTGCGATCTAGTTCTGGCTGATAGCAAAGCAGAATTTAGCCTACCGGAATTATTATTTGGCTTAATGCCTGCTTGTGTATTGCCCTTTTTAATCCGTCGCATTGGATATCAAAAAGCCCATGCAATGACATTAATGACAAAACCGATAAGCAGTGAAGAAGCCTATCGATGGGGCTTGGTTGATGCCTATGCCGAAGATAGCCAGGCATTATTAAATCAACATTTACTGCGATTGCGGCGACTGAGTAAAACCGCCATCGGTCGTTATAAAAATTACCTCAATAAACTTGATGTTTCACTAGCGGCAGCCAAACCTAATGCGTTAGCAGCTAACCAGGTAGTTTTCTCTGATCCCAACAATCTGAGCAAAATTAACCGCTATGTGAATACGGGCCAATTTCCATGGGAAGCCTGAATCATGCAAGATGTTATTAAGTTTCAAACACTGGAGCCTGGTATCGTCCAGCTAACGATGCAGGATACAGCACATAAAAATACATTTTCTGATGCATTAGTCACTGGTTTAATCCGTGCTTTTGACCACATCAAAGCCAGCAACAGCTATAAAGTTGTGATTTTAACTGGTTATGGATCTTATTTTTCAGCGGGAGCAACTAAAGATGGCCTATTGGCTTTAGCCAATGGCCAGGGACAGTTCACTGATACTAATATTTACAGCTTAACCCTCGATTGTCCGATTCCAGTGATATCTGCCATGCAGGGGCACGGGATAGGAGGAGGCTTTGTGATGGGTTTATTTAGTGATTTTATTATTTTAAGTCGTGAAAGTATTTATACCACCAATTTTATGAAATATGGATTTACGCCAGGTATGGGAGCCACCTATATCGTCCCTAAAAAACTCGGTGTCAGTTTAGGTCACGAAATGCTCCTCAATGCTCAAACTTATCGAGGTGAAACGTTAAAACAACGGGGCATTCCGTTTCCTGTTTACCCAAGAAATGACGTATTAACCCACGCTTTGGAAACTGCAAAGCAACTGGCCGAAAAGCCCCGGGTTGCTCTAGTAACATTAAAAGAACACTTGGTGACACCCATCCGGCAAAAGCTGCCGGAGATAATAAAACAAGAGTTGGCCATGCATGAAAAAACATTTTATCAGCAAGCAGTTAAAGAGCGTGTCAGTACATTTTTTTAGGTTTAACTGTTAGGCAAGTCAAGACCCAAATCGGTAAACGCAGGCTGGGTGCCGACACGCTCTAAGTCATCATTTATTTTTAGCCATTTCTGCTGACTGTCAGTCCAGTAATGGCGTACTGGCTGGAAAATACTAGCGTCATCCAAGCTACCGGCCTTAATAATCCAGAGCCCCATAAGGCCTTCAGACTCTTCGAGCACATGTGTACCACACTCAGGGCAAAACAATCTAGTCATTTTTTTACCTGAATCAGCAAGCACAGTATAATTTCGCCTCTCACCTTCAACCACAGTGGCAGCTTTAGTGACTAAAAAACCTGCCGCAACGGGGCTGCCTGTGCTTTTTTGGCAGTCTAAACAATGACAGAAGAATTGCGATAGCGGCTCATTTTGACAAGTGTAACGTAACTGACCGCAATGGCAGCCACCTTTAAAAATGCTCGTCATATTAGCAATAAACTCTCTTTGGATTTTCTAGTTTTAATTAATAATGTCGGCATAGCTCTTATCAATTATAAAACATTCAATCTATAAAGGGTATAATTACACCCGACCAGTGTAAGCAGCAAAACCATCATTATTCAATAGTGCCTTTTTATACGGCTTTTGTGGTAGGCTTGTATGCTTCCAATATTCACTAACATCCTCTTTATTGAAATCTATAAAAATAAAGGACCCAGCATAATGCAGTTGAGAATTATTGACCGTTCTTTAAAAGATGCAGACACCTGCTCAATTCAATTAATATTGGAAACCGAAGGCTGGAGCGACAGCTATATAATAGAAGACTACAGCTCCCCTATCCCCCAAGCTTTTCACGATACCTTAAATTGGTATTTTAAAGACTATCCTCAGTTAATGACAAAATCTCCTCATGACAGAGGTGTTGTGGAAAAGTTGATAAATTACGGGCAGTACATAGGTGATCAATGCCTGGGAGAGCAAGATGAGATCTACCGCTTCATTGCAAAAATAGACGCTTATAAATGTGAGAACTTACATGTTCGCATTGAGTCATCTCGTCGCCAATTCTTTAATGAACTCTGGGAAGCTATTATTTTTCCAGAAATACCCTATTTTTTAGCTGCTGTAACAAAGAGTTTTATCAGACAGTTTACTGACACTAGCAGTGTCAAAGATCTCCCAGACTTGCACTATCAATTGGAATATACCCCCTCCACAACAAATACATTGTCAAGCCTTGTCTCTGATAAACCAACTGAAGCAGCAACAAAACCAACAGCTGAAAATAAACCACTGCGTATACTTCATCTTGTGTATGATGATGATAGCTATGCTCATCATGCTTTTAACACTAGCTTAACGTTGTCTGACACACAAGGGGCTATTCACTATGAAATTTTTCCTATTCAACAATGGGACCAGCTGAGCCTAACCAGCCCAACACCCGACACTGGTTTCCACATCGTACATATTGATAGTCCCATGTTTATTGAACAAGGAAATTATTGCTTTGGCACAGGATCTAGCAGCAAAGAGAGTGGGATAAAGGTTGAAAAATTAGTCAGCCAGTTAGTGGCAAATAACATTGCTGTTCTAGGTGTTGATATACGAGGCGACATAACCTGTACACAAACTGCATTAACTTATATAAGCAAAACTGCCCATCAACAAGGTTTAGGTAATGTGATCGGCTTGCGAGATAGTGTTCCCTCTTGGTTAAGTGCCCAGTGCTTTAGCACCTTTTACCAGATGTTAACTACCGGCTTAAATATTAACCAAGCTGTCGTAGAAACCCGCAAATCACTGCAAAAGATAGTGGATACTTCGGTACTCATCTCTGAACCTCGCCCTTTTCAATACTGGTCATTGATTATTCACTTTGGCGGACAAAATGTTACTTTTTTTAAGTCTGGCCAAACCCTATCCCAGCCTGACAGTGCCACAATTTTACCGCTAGCCAGCCAGAAACTACTAGGTTTTAAGTCTGAATGGATCTCATCAAAACAACCCTATACCAGTGATGGCCAGCTGTTATCTTTAATTCGAGCCTGGCATCTGCAACAACGAGCGCTAAGCATAACCGGGCCAGCGGGTTCAGGTAAAACCTATCTTGTTCATCGGTTTTGTTTATATTTAACTTATACCCAAAAAATTGATTATGCCTTTTATTTTGACTTCACTGAACAAACGTATACACCTGCAACGATATTAACAATGGTTGGTCCTATTGTTGGTTGTGACACAGCTGTATTAGAGAAATTAAAATCACTATGTTGCTGTTTTGTATTTGATGGTTTGGCTATAGAAAATAACTTAGCACTGACAACGTTTATCAATACCTTATTAGCAGATAGTCACCTTGTTATTATTTCTGGCACCCTCCTTGAACCGTCTTACCTCCCAACGTTTGTTAATACAACTATATCTCCCATAACCCAGCTTGATCAAATGATACTGGCCGCTTTTAACTTAAAAGAAAATAAACTTGTAGGCAAAGAGATAAACGATCAATGGCCAGCTCTTTTAGCAACTTGCCAAAATAATCCATTCTTAATTAAAAAAATGATCCCTTTACTGGCCAATACCTCTATAGTAAAACTGAAAAATTTACTCCAGAATAAAATCCCCAGTATAAAAAATACTAAGGTCTCCTCCCCCAATCTAGTAGATGCTTTTTTTCAATGGCAATGGGAAACACTATCGGAACCTTCGCAAAAAATGCTGGTTTTATGTGCCAATATAGAGGGTATTTTGCTTGAGATGATAATGGTCGCTTGCGACCAAAAAGCGGCTTTTTCACCCGCAGCCGAATTAATGGAAACGGTTGGCACAACAGGGCTTGAGTTCAAGGAATTATTAAATAACTGGGAAAAAGCAGGTTTTATTACACCGGTTGCCTATGGGCGAGTGATAGATAAATATTCACTCACTTTCTTATTAAGTAAACAACCATCTTTAAGCAATTTAAACACCGACTCGCAGGTGCTACAAAAAATCATCAGCCAAGTCATCTGCGAAGGTATTCGTATTATTTCAACTCACCTAAGCCAACAAACCAATGAACTATTGCTTAACCACTTGTTAATAAACCGGCGTCTTTGGGTAAAACATTTTGAGCGTTTATGGTTTTCTAAAGATTACCAAGGGTTTATGTCAGTAATAAAACCCTTTGAACAGCTTTTGCAGCCTGTTCAATTAGAGCAGGAGATCGTTGACTGGTTAATTGATCTACTTAGTCGTTCTTCACCATTAGTAAGTGACGACCCCAGTATAAGTGATGAAGCAAAGCTATGCTGGCTTTACATAGCAACTAAAGCACTGCGTCATCCTAGTTATCAAGCTTCTCGTCATGATGATAGTCCCATTAATACAAGTGAAAAATACTGGCGACAATGGTTTGAAAAACACAATAAAACAGCTGACCAACAGCAATTAGCTTTGTTTCAGCAAGTAATTTATTTTCTTGAAGCTTACTATCAAAAATACCAGTGTTGGGAACAATGCATTGCCGTAAGCAACCAAGCTTACAAAGCTTATTATCAATACCAAGCCTGGCTTCCAGCAATAACCTCCTTAAAGTCATTGGTTGAGTGTTGCAGTCAGTTAGGAAATATGGAACAAGCACTCTCTTTTGAAGAAAAAATTCTACATGAGATTCCCTATCAAGAGGCTCCTCCTGGTTTCAAGTGTCAACAAATGCTTCATATCATTATGTCTCGACTAAAACGTCAAGCAACTGATTTAGCTGAAGCGTTATTTGACGAAGTTAAATCTAGGAAAGATTCAGCACCCTTCCAAAAAATTCTTGAGGCTTTGCAAGCAGACATACAACGTCAAAAAGAAGAGAATAATAATGTAGTAACATCTTAACCAAAGATATCACCAAAACATCATTTCCAGCGATAGCTGTATTTTACTCATTGGGATTTCCCTGCTATCGCTAAATTTGTTTAAAGTGTCCTTAATACTCCAATTTATAATTATAGCTCATACTATTGACTCAATAGGCTGATGTTCTTTTATTAGCTGTTCTAACCCATTGCTATTAAAACCATAAGGTGTCATCATTGCAGTAACTTTTGACTGAGAGTTTTCTGGTAAGATATATTTTAAAAGAGTCGCTAAGGTACCTGAAGGCCCCAGGTCTAGATAGTGATATGAACCTGTTGATTCAAAAAGCTCAGCTGTCCTTCGAAACTCAATTGGTTCACGAATAACTTTCCAAAAATATACTTCTGAAATATAGGAAACCATTTCCGCCTTCATACAACAAATCAGAGGTATATTCATTATTTGAAATTCTTGGCTTTTTAGAAAGTCTAAATAGCTTTCCTGAGCAGAGTCTATCCACTGTGAATGAAAGGCATGGGATACAGCAAGCACTTGATAACTAATTTGTTGCTGTTTTAAAAAATGTTCTATAGTTGAAAGCCCTGCTACATTTGTAGAAACAACAAAATGACCATCAAAGTTAGTAGAAGCTAATACGCTTTGACTATAAAGTTGAGCTTCACGCTGAAATAGTATAGGGTTTTCAAGGATCGCTACCATAAAGCCTGGTTCACATTGAGCAGCAATTAACTCACTTTGCTTTATCACAGCTAAAAGCATTTTCTCTTCATCAAGACAGCCAGCTAAAGACGCAGCTGCAAAAGTTCCCATACTTGTACCCATGACATAATCGGGGCATATTCCTAAGTTTATAAGCATTTTTGCCTGGGCCACTTCAAACATATAAATAGCAGGATGAGTAAAACGG
This sequence comes from Spartinivicinus poritis, assembly GCF_028858535.1. Lineage (NCBI taxonomy): Bacteria > Pseudomonadati > Pseudomonadota > Gammaproteobacteria > Oceanospirillales > Zooshikellaceae > Spartinivicinus > Spartinivicinus poritis. The sequence continues at coordinate 1,138 of NZ_JAPMOU010000012.1, read as the reverse complement.
GTCTGATTAAAAGCGTCTGCTGCACTTCGATTTGTATTATACATTTCTTGAATAACAGAATACCCCAAGTGAACTTGTGCTATTTCATCTAACTCTTGTAAAGAGTTTCTAAAAAACGAGTTCCCTTCAAATAGTTCTTTCCCCATATGATAATACTGACTGCCTTGTCCAGAAAACATGAAAATAAGGGGTAATGCTTTCACTTGGTTAAATCCTTTTTATATTTTCAGACAGGAAATAATATTCGGTAGTGATTCAAAGCTGAGCCTATTCATGATTGTAAGCTGAACTCATAACAGTTAAAAAAAAGCACAGTGATAGATAATTCAAGCATTATATCAGACTTAAAAAGTCAAATTAAAAAGCAAGGGTTATTAAAGGAAGGTACAATTGTCATTGTAGCAATTATTTCCGCCCCTTCTTCGACGAAGAGTAAATAACATACTTGAGATCCATAAATAAATCAAACAAAAAAGCTAGGCGTAAAAAAACAATAGATTGTGACTCAAACCTGTTTTTGACTAAATATTGCACAGACATAGTAAGTAAAATAATGACTGCTTTTGTTGTATGATAGTTGATACTTATAATGATGGTTTTCGAAAAGTAAGTTTTAGCTACAGTTAATGTATTGTGCACTCAGTGCAATAGCGATCAAGTGAAAAAAATAGGTTGTCAGAAGGAAAGCAACGCTATCTGTGTAAGAGTCTACTCTGTAAAAAATCATTTATATTGAATTATAGCAATAGAGCTTACAGCCAACATATTCCAGTTGAAAATCACTTAGTAGAAAAAGGAAATACTCAAAAGATTGAAAGAAAACACTTAGCCTTAAGGACTCAAATTAACCGCCTAGGAGAAGAACAATTTGTTTTTCTAAGTCAAATAAAATGCATGGCATTGTTATAGGGATTTTTATTAATCGCAATGAATTTGGGCGTAACATTTGATAAAATATTGGTTTGAGCCACTACCAATATTGGCAATAACACGGTACATGTGATCTCCTCTCAAAAGGAGATCATGGCTAAATTAATTTTGCCATAACCAAACATAGCTCTTATATACCAGTCGCGAATCATTTCTAGGTTCAATAATACAGCATCATGTGTATAATCCACTGTTATGAGAGGATTTG